>JAEYUG010000109.1 GCA_023432805.1 Bacteroidota bacterium
ACGCACGGCCGTGCGTCCGCTGCAGATCGTCAGGTGATCAGAGCATGCTGGGGCGGTGACCGCCGAGGGCGATGAGGGCCTCGGCGGCATCGCGGAATGCGCCGCGTCCCCCGGGCGCACCGCACACATACTGGGCAAGCGCACGAATGGCCGGCATTGCATCGGCCGGTGTGAACGTGAGTCCATGCTGGGAGATCTTCGTCATTACCGCATGATCATTGATGTCGTCGCCGATGTAGGCGATGTCGTGCACCGTGAGTCCCCGCTCTTCAAGCAGGATCTCGAGTGCCGCCGTCTTGTCCTTCACTCCCAGATGCAGCTCGGTGATCTTCAGCTTCCGCGCGCGCTCGACGAGATTGGGACTCACCTCCCCGGTCATGATCCCCGTTTCGATGCCATGGGCGCGCAGGCGTTCCACTCCCATCCCATCACGAATGCTGTAGCGCTTGAGCTCCTCCCCCCGCTCGGAGTAGTACACCCCGCCGTCGGTCAGCACACCGTCGTTGTCGGTGAGCACGAGACGGATCGTACGGGCACGGTGCATGAACGCATCGCGCGTCAGGTGCTGGATGCTGCCCGTGAAGTTGTCGGCACGCGTGAACAGGTCGTGGGTGTCGATCATCATGTCGATCAGACGCGGTCGGTGAACGAGGGGAGCGGGGGACGTGGTGCATCGACGGTGATCGCGGGCACCAGACCGAGCAGACGCGTGTAGACGGTCAGCTGTCCGCGATGGTACATCTCGTGCGACACTGCCTCGTAGAGTGCGGTCAGACGCGTACCCCGCGATCCGTCGCGCAGCGTGCCGAGCTGCAGCATCCAGAGCTCGCCCTTCGCCCGCAGACGGGATTCAGCGTCGGAGTACTGTTCGGCAAGCAGGTCCAGCAACTTCTCCTGCGTGTCGGCCCGCGAGATGTTCGGCGCATAGATGTTGACAAGCTGCGAGAGCGTGCCGCGATGGAAATTCGTATCGTCGCGCAGGATCTCCTCGATCGTCAGAATCGCGACCTCGAGAATGTGCTGCAGAATCTCCGTCACGCTGCGCGTGTCGAGCGTGGCGCGAAAACTGAATCGCGCGGGTGGAAGCACCTTGACTTCCTGCACGAGTCCCCGCCGCACGTCGTACCAATGCGCGAAGACTTCGTCGAACAGTGTGCTGCGTATCTGCATGTCGGTGTGGTTCTCTGGTGAAACGAAGTGGATGGGATGGATCAGGACGCCAGCCGCGCAATGACGGCTGCCTCGCTCATGAGCACGCACTCCCACGCCATCGCGACATCGCCCTCGCGCAGAAACAGCTGTGCACAGCGCTCGAGCCGCACTGCAACGAGCGACCTGCGTCCCGCCCCCATGCGCAGATCATGCAACGCGCAGAAGAGCGCTTCGCGCGGATGCGCCATGTGATGCTCGATGTCGAAGGAGTCGGCGCGCGATGGGTCGGGGGGAATCCTCTCAAGGTCGCGACGCCAGCGTTCCTCCACCGCCACCGTGTCGGGAAGCATCTCCACCGCGGCCAGTCGTGCGAGATCGTTGCCGGTCAGCACCGTGCTCTCACGCACATGCGCGGGCAGCGCGTCGAATCCGATGCCCACACGCGGCGGCTTCGGCAACTCGAACAGCGCCGCACCGCTCGCACGGCAGTAGTAATTCTGGCCCATGCGCGCGACCAGATCAAGCCGCTCGGGATGGATGCGGTCGTTCTCATACGCAGATGCACGCACGTGGAACATCACCACCTCGGCGATCAGCAGATTGCCCGACCCGGGCTTCCCGCCAGTGTCGTGATGATGCAGCAGACGGCACTCCATCACGAACGGGGATTCGGCCACGCCGGGCGCACGCACATGGGTGGAGGGCAGGGGAGTGAATCCCGCCTTCACGAACTCATTGACCCCGCGGTCATAGTCCGCCGACGCGAGATTGACCTGATGCACCATCGCGTACGACACCGCGCTGATCGTGAACTCACGCGTAGCAATGATGTTCTCGAACGTGTGCTTCGGCGCGCCCGTCGTTCCGCGGTATGCGGGCGAGACGACGACGACCGGGGGATTGGCGCCGAAGGCGTTGAAGAAACTGAAGGGCGACAGGTTCACCTGCCCCGCGGCATCGACCGTCGCGACCAGCGCGATCGGCCGCGGCGCCACACCGCTCAGGAGCAGCTGGTGGACGAAGGGAACAGGATGATCGGCGGGGTCGAAGGATTTCATTGTTCCATGCGGATTGTGTTGACCAGTGCACCAAGCCCCTCGATTTCACAGACAACCTCGTCGCCGGGCTTCAGCCACCAGGCCGGATCGTACACCTTCGAGCCATTCAATTCGAGGAAGCATCCCGTGCCGACCGTGCCCGACCCGATCACGTCGCCGGGATGCAGCGTCACACCGTACGAGGCCCGCTCGATGATCTGCGCAAAGGTCCACGACATGTCGCGCATGTTGCCACGGCTTACCTCCGTGCCGTTCACCCGCGTGGTCATCACCAGATCGTAGCGCTCGCCCGCCTCGCCCGTGATGCGGCGGTCGGCGAGTTCGTCCTTCGTCACGAGCCAGGGACCGATCGACGTCGCGAAATCCTTGCCCTTTGCGGGACCCAGGTTCAACGTCATCTCATGCATCTGCAGCGCGCGTGCGCTCCAGTCGTTCATCACCATGTAGCCCGCGATGTACGCGTCGGCCTCCGCGGCGGAAATGTTGCGTCCCTCGCGCCCGATCACGATCGCCGCCTCGAGTTCGAAATCCAGCTTGTCGCAGTGCAGCGGCAGCACGTCCACGGGTCCGGGACCCGTCACCGCCAGATGATTCGTGAAGTAGAAGATCGGGATCTCATCGAATTCCTTGATCATCGGCACGCCGCGATTGCGCCGCGCCGCCTCCACGTGCTGTCGGAACGCATACCCGTCGCGCATCGACGTCGGCCGCGGCACCGGCGCGCAGAGCGTCACCTCGTCCGCCGCATACGCGACCTTCGTGTGATGCACCACGCTCGGCGCACCCTCTGCGCGGAACCACGCCTCCACCTTGCGCGCGAGCGCCATCGCCGCCTCGCCGCCCGCCAGAAACGCGAGCATCTCGTCGGGCAGCAGATCGTCGCCCTCCTGCTGCAGATAGCGCTGCATCGTGTGTGCCGCCTGCAGGTGAAGGATGGAGGAATCGACCAGCGCGCCCAGATGCGCACGGCCGTCATGGAGGAAGGTGAGGAGTTTCATGCTCGGATGTATGGATGGTGATACTGTCGTCGCCTCCCCCGGGGGAAGCCTCTGCTGCGCCGCTCCGCTGCGGAAATCGCCTCAGACGGACGGCTCGTCGAACACGCGCCGGTCGAAGATGAGCGCTTCGGCCAGACCGCGTCCCTCTTCGTCGATGCGATAGAGGGGCATGATCTTACTCGCATGCACGATCGCCATGTCGAGTCCCGCCTCGCAGGCATGATGCAGGAACACGGAATTGAGCACATGGCGTGCCCGTGCGCCGAGTCCGAAACTGACGTTCGAAACGCCGAGACTCGTATGCGTCTCGGGAAAGGTCTGTGTGATCAGACGGAGCGCCTCGAGCGTCTCGACGGCGGAGCTGCGGAATTCCTCGTCGCCGCTGCCCAGCGTGAAGGTGAGGGGATCGAAGATCAGGTCCTGATCGCGCATACCGAAGCGTCGCACGGCGATGTCGCGGATGCGTGCGGCGATCTCCAGCTTCCGCGCGGCGGTCTTCGCCATGCCCTGCTCGTCGATCGTCAGCGCGACCACGGCGGCGCCGTACATGCGGCAGAGCGGCAGCACGCGCTCGAGCCGCTCCTCGCCGTCCTCGAGATTGATCGAGTTGACGATTGCGCGTCCCGCGCAACGCTCCAGCGCCGCCTCGAGCACGGGCAGTTCTGTCGAATCGATCATGAGGGGAATGCTGGATTGCGTATTGAAGCGCCGCACTACCTCGATCATGTCGCGCCGCTCGTCGCGTCCCACATACGCGACGCAGACATCGAGCACATGTGCACCCTCGCGGATCTGTTCGCGGGCCATGCCGACCATGGCGTCGTAATCCTCGGCCAGCAGCAGTTCGCGGAATTTCTTCGATCCGTTGGCGTTGCAGCGTTCGCCGATGAGCAGGGGAGCGGGATCCAGCCGCAGGGGCACGGCCGTGTAGATCGAACTGACCGCAGGCGTGCAGGTCACGCTCCGCTTCCGCACGGGGTGCGCGGCGGCGATCGCGGCCAGGCGTTCGATGTGCGCGGCAGTGGTGCCGCAGCATCCCCCGATCACATTCGCACCGAATTCCTCCACGAAACGCGTCATCCACTGCTCCATCTCGTCGGGCGTGAGCTTGTAGCAGGTATGGCCGCCGATGTTTTCAGGAATGCCGGCGTTGGGCATGATGAAGACGGCCTTGGGCGAGGTCGCGGCGATGGTGCGGAGATTCTCCTCCATCTCGCGGGGACCCGTGGCGCAGTTCAGGCCGAACACGTCGACGAGGTCGTAGGGTTCGATTGCCGTGATGGCCGCGCTGATCTCGCTGCCCATGAGCATCGTGCCCATCGACTCGATGGTGACGGAGACGATGATCGGCACGCGGAAGCCGACGGCCTCGAAGTGTTCGCGCGCGGCGGCGAGGGCGCATTTGATCTGCAGCAGGTCCTGGCAGGTCTCGATGCAGAGCACGTCGACGCCGCCCTCGACGAGCGCGGCGATCTGTTCGCGGAACGATGCTCGCATGTCGTGCACCTCGATGTGGCCGAGCGAGGGCAGGCGGGTGGTGGGTCCGATCGAGCCGGCCACGAAGCGGGGACGTTCGGGCGTCGCGTACGCATCGGCGGTAGCGCGGGCGATGCGGGCGGCGGCGAGGTTGATCTCGCGCGTGAGATGTGCGATGCCGTACTCGGCCAGCACGATGCTTGTCGCGCCGAACGTGTTCGTCTCGATGATGTCGCAGCCCGCCTCGAGGAAGGTGCGATGCACGGCTTCCACGACGTCGGGCCGGGTGAGCACGAGGTGCTCGTTGCATCCTTCATACGGTGCACCGCCGAAGTCGTCCGCCGTCAGGTCGAAACCCTGCAGCGTGGTGCCGGTGGCGCCGTCGAAGACGAGAATGCGTCGGTCGAGCGCGTCGAGGAAGCGGTTGTCGGGGTGGAGGTTCATGAGCGTCAAGCAGGAAAGATACGAAAAACAGTCCATGCGTGCAGTGCAGGGGACGCGAATCTCCACCTCAGGAACACTATATTTCCCGTCTGCACATTTTGGAGGATTCATGGCTCTCGCATACTCGCAGGGCATGCCTGCAGGCGCATCCGCACCTGATTTTTCGCTCGTCGGCGTTGACGGGCGCACGTATTCGCTCGCCTCCTTCGCCGAGGCGTCGGTGCTCGTGGTGGTGTTCACCTGCAACCACTGTCCCTACGCCATTGCGAACGAAGATCGCCTCATCGATCTCGCCACGCGGTACACCGACCGCGGCGTGGCCTTCGTCGCGATCAATCCCAATGACGCCGACGCATACCCCGAAGACTCGTTCGACGCCATGCGCGTGCGTGCCGACGAAAAGGGCTTCCCCTTTCCGTACCTGCGCGACGAGACCCAGGAGGTCGCCCGCGCCTACGACGCGGCCTGCACGCCCGACATCTTCGTCTTCGGCGGGGATCGCCGCCTCGTCTACAACGGCCGCGTCGACGACAACTGGCAGGACGCCTCGCGCGTCGTGCGTCGCGATCTCGCCACGGCGATCGAGGATGCCCTCGCCGGTCGCGCACTCACCATCACGCCCGTCGCCGCGATGGGATGCAGCATCAAGTGGAAGCGCCGCTGACGCTCGGCCTCGATGTCGCGCATCTGCGCACGCCCCGCCGCGTGCACGTGCGCGAAACCCTGACCCTCGCCGTACCCGTCGCGATCGGTCAGCTCGGCCACGTCATGCTCGGCGTGATCGACAGCGCGATGGTCGGTCGCGTCGGCACCGTGCAACTTGCGGCGTCGGCGCTCGTGCACGGACTCTTCTTCCTGCTCTTCGTCACCGGAGTCGGCGTCAGCCTCGCGATCACACCGCTCGTCGCAATGGCGCAGGGCGGAGGCCGCACGGGCGAGAGCTGGCAGGTGCTGCGCCACGGCCTTGTGATGAATCTTGCCTTCGCGGTGCTGTGTGTCGGGGGAGGGTACCTGATCGCCGAGTCCATCCCGTTGCTCGGGCAGCCCGCCGACGTCACAGCGGAAGCCGTCGCATACATGCACGTCATGCTGTGGTGCTATCCCCTGATGATGGCCTACCATGCGTACAGGCAGTTCATCGAGGGACTCGGCGAAACCCGTCCCGCCATGGTCATCGCCATCTGCGCGAACGGAATGAACGCGCTGCTGAACTGGATCTTCATCTTCGGGCATTTCGGGATGCCGGCTCTCGGTCTCGTGGGGGCGGGACTCAGCACCGTTGCCACCGAAGTCGCGATGCTCGTCGCCCTCGTCACCTACGTCTACCGTTCGCCCCGCTACCGCGCCGAACGTCTCGCCACCGGGAGGACGGACGCCCTCGTCCGTCTTGGGAGGACGGACGCCCTCGTCCGTCATCGTGTTGCGACGTTCCGCCGCTCGTTCAATCCCGCGCTCCTCCGCCGCCTCATCTCGATCGGCATTCCCAGCGGACTCCAGTACCTCTTCGAAGTCAGCGCCTTTTCGCTCTCGGCCATCATGGTCGGTTGGGCCGGCAGCGTCTCCCTCGCCGCCCACCAGGTCGCCCTCAGCCTCGCTTCGGTCACCTACATGATCATCCTCGGTATCACCTCGGCAGCGACCATCCGTGTGGCCAACGCGGCGGGACGCGGTGCCCGCGCCGACCTTCGGCGTGCCGGATTCGTCGCCATCGCCATGGGGGCTGCTGTCATGTGCACGTTCGGCGTGCTGTTCGCAGTGCTGCGTGAACAGCTGCCCCGGCTGTACGTCGCCGATCCCGCCGTGATCGAGATGGCGTCGTCGCTGCTCGTGATCGCGGCGATCTTCCAGATCATGGACGGCACCCAGGCCGTGAGCATGGGCGCGCTGCGCGGCATCACCGATGTGAAGGCCCCGAGCGTCATTTCCTTTCTTGCGTACTGGGTCGTGTCCCTGCCGGTGGGGTACCTGTTCGGCATCCACATGCACTGGGGCGCCATCGGCGTCTGGACCGGCTTCGTCTTCGGGCTCGCCGTCGCCTCCAGCCTCTTCCTCACCCGCTTCGCCTTCAAGACAACCGTCACGTAGCCTCCCTGAACGCGTCGCGCTCAACGAATGTCGAGGGCGCTCCTGTGCTGCCGCGATCTTACGGATGAGGACCGGGGATCTGCTTTTTGAGGATATCGGAGGGTATTGTATGTTGAGGGATCACATCCCTGTTCTTCTGCACGTGTCCCTCACAGGTCTGCTCTTCAGATCATCGCTCTCTTGTGCGTCGCTGCGCGTGGCCCTTCAGCTCGCGCTGCCACTGCTCCTGCTCTGCGCCGGCTGCTCCCCGCGTGATGCGCATGTCGATGCCGACACGGCGTCCGTCGGCGTCGTGCGCGATACGATCGTCGTCGGTGGAGATCATGACTACGAACCTCTTGAGTACTTCAGCGCGAGCGGTTCCCCGACAGGATTCCACATCGAGGTGATGCGCGCGGCCGCCCGCGCGGTCGGCATTCATGTCCGCTTCCGACTGGGACGGTGGGACGACATGCGCGAAGCCCTCGACAGCGGGCGCATCGACGTCCTCCCCATGCTCAAGTCGGAGTCCCGCTCGCGTACCCTCGTGTTTTCGAGTCCTCTTTACGTGCAGAACTTCGAGATCTTCGTCCGGCGCGGCAACTCGATGATCAGCTCGATCGACGGACTCCGCGGCCGCAGCATCATCGTGCAGCGGTCCGCATTGTTCGAAGAGTACACGCGCGATCGCAGACTGTCGGTCACGCTCGCCTATGCCGAGAGCGAACCCGAGGCACTGCGAACACTCGCCGCGGGTTCGTATGACTGTGCGGTCGTCACACAGATTGGCGGGCGACATGCGATCCACACCTATGAGCTCTCGAACCTTGTGGTGACGGGTCCGCCGATCCTTCCGGGTGAGTACTGCTTCGCGGCGCGCAAGGGACGCGAACATCTGATCGAGCGGCTCGACAAGGGACTGAGCATCATCCGCGCGCGCGGCATCTACGCCGACCTGCAGCACACATGGCTCACTGCCGCCGCTGCCGAGGAGCGCAGTCTGCTGGAAATCGTCACGATCGCGGCGTGGATTCTGGTTCCGCTCTTTCTCGTGTTGCTGCTGTCGCTGGGGTGGACGTGGTCGTTGCGACGCAGCGTCGCCCGCAGCACGATCGAGCTCCGCCATGAACTCGCCGAGCGCCAGCGCGCCGAGGAGGGCCGCCGCGAAAGCGACGCCCGCTTCCGACGAATGGCTGAAAATGCACCGGATGTCATGTACCGGATGAGCCTGCCCGACGGACGCTACGAGTTCATCAGCAGTGCTGCGGAAACGATGCTCGGCCATCCCCCAGCAGCGTTCTATGAGGATCCCCGTCTCATGCCGTCGTTGCTGCCCCCGGAGTCCCTCGCGTACTTTCACACCGCGTGGGAGGATCTGCTGCGCGGCATCGTTCCTGATACCTACGAGTACGCCATCAACCATCCCGACGGCACCGTGCGCTGGCTCAACCAGCGCAACGTGCTGCTGCGCGACGCGAGCGGCGCGCCTGTCGCGATCGAGGGCATCGTGACCGACATCACCGAGCGGAAACAGGTCGAGGAACGCATCCGCCGCATGAATGAGGAGCTCGAACGCCGCGTGCACGAGCGCACCGAACAGCTGGAGGCCGCCAACCGCGAGCTCGAGGCCTTCGCCTATTCCGTCTCGCACGATCTGCGTGCGCCCCTGCGCGCAATCGATGGCTTTGCGGGCATCATCGAAGAAGACCACGCATCGGCACTGCCCGAAGAGGGACGCCGCTACTTCGCCATGCTGCAGGAAAATGCGCGCAAGATGTCACGTCTCATCGACGACCTGCTCGCCTTCTCCCGCCTTTCACGTACCGACATGAACTCCGTCGATGTCGACATGAAGGTGCTGGTGCGTACCTGCCTCGACGATCTGCGCGGCGACATCGAACAACGCGACGTGCGCATCAGCATCGCCGACGATCTGCCGAACTGCGTCTGTGACGCGGGACTCGTGCGCCAGGTCTGGATGAACCTCCTGTCGAACGCCCTCAAGTTCACACGCAACGTGCCCGTTGCCGACATCCATATCGGCGTCGAACAGACCGAATACGGGCAGGCATATGTCGTCCGCGACAACGGCGCCGGCTTCGACGAACGCTACGCCGACCGGCTGTTCTCGGTGTTCCAGCGGCTGCATCGGGAAGACGAGTACGAGGGCACGGGGGTGGGACTCGCCATCGTGCAGCGCATCGTGCGCCGGCATGGTGGTCAGGTCTGGGCTCGAGGGGAGGTCGGTCGCGGCGCAACCTTCTACTTCACGTCGGGTATCCGCCGGTAAATGCGGAAGCGTCCCACCGAATCCACCAACCTGTAGTTCCGCATCGTCGTACATCCATCGAAGTGCGCGAAGAAGTGCGGCCAGTCGATGCCCTGCGAATTCGTGGCGGCTCTATTGACTTTCACGAAAAGACTCCGTACCATAAAATGGTTAATAAATCGGTGTGGAGATGGCAGCGAAGAGTTGCGCATTGTCTGCTCAGGAGAATGGATCTCCGAGAATGAGCTCGATTGACGATGTTGCTTGTCAATGCCCTCCGGTAGCGCATGTATGACGAGGTTATGTGTTTGCACATTGATTGCTGCTGCCCACGACGCTGACGCGTCGCGGGAATAGATATCACAATCACTCGTGTAAGGAGAGCTTGCCTCATGTGTAC
>JAEYUG010000113.1 GCA_023432805.1 Bacteroidota bacterium
GAAGCGATAGGTGACCGTGTTCGGCAGGATGTAGCAGGCCTCGTCCGCACCGCGGTACGGCACGACACGGGGGTCGCCATCGATGTCATCGGTCACATAGGACTGCAGCACACCGGTGAGCGCCACGTCGTTCTGCGAGGCTCCGGCCAGATGCAGATTGCCGTCGTTGGCATCGTTGAATATGGTCGGCTTGCTGATCGAGTTCAGGTTGAGATTCGTGCCTGCCTGCAGCGTGCCGAGGTTTGCGTAGTTGGAACCATTCCAGTAGGCGAAGGTGCCACCGAGGTTGAAGAGTACGTTGTGGTCGAAGCCGCGCAGCGTCGTGTTGTAGAAGTACATCACGTAGCCGTTCGAGTTCGTATGGAAGATGTTGTTCGTGTAGCGGATGTTCGTGCCGTAGTACGAATACAGTGCGCGCGAAGAAGTGCCCGTCGAACGGACGTACACCGAATTGAAGTCGACGTTGCCGTTGTTCGAGTAATACGAGTAGATGCCATACGCGGTGCTCGACCCACCGTTGACGGTGATCATGTTGTTGGTGACGAGTCCCTCGCTGCCGGGCGCGGCGGTCGAGTAGTAGTAGTACATCCCGTACTTGGTGCCGGCCGTGCCGATCAGGTCGACGCGATTGCCGACCATCTGCATCTGGTTTTGCAGGTACCCGGTGTAGAGGCCGTAGTTGGTGTATGTGTTGTTCGTACGGATCCAGTTGCCACGGATTTCGGGCGCATCATGGTACCACATCACCAGACCCATGTAATAGAAGTTCTGGATGCGGTTGTCAAGCATCTTCCAGTTGGCGAGCAACGTCGTCGTGCCCGACCCGTAGATGTAGGTGCTGTACGATCCGTTCAGGATGTCGTTGTTGACGAACTGGTTGTTGTGATCGGCTGTATAGTAGCAGTAGATGTTGCAGAGATTCGTCGTCACCGATGTGGTCGGATTCGTGCGGATGATATTGCCCTCGAACAGGTTGTCGCTGGAAGCGCCCTGGATGGTGATCACGCGCGCATAACTGACGCCCGTGCCTTGAATGGTCATGTTGCGGAAGCGGGTCCAGTCTGCACCGTTGAGCATAAGCGTGTGCATCGTCGTACTCGTAGCCGCGAATGTCAATGTCACATCGGCGCTGTTTCCGGTCTCCGATTGAAACGTGATTGTGTTCGTCGACGAGGCCCCGGAGATCTGGTTGATCGAGACCTGCTCGGTATACACACCGGAACGCACATTGTATACCACAGGACCGCAGACACCGTTGAGATTCAGATCGGCTATCGCCGCTCCGAAGCTCGGATAATCAGGTGCCGTGCCGCCGATCGTGAACGTTCCACTCATCGCGGCCTTCCGCGTCACGCTCAAGGTGTCATTCGCAGAGTTGGGATCGGTGACGCCATTGGGATTCGTGGTCCAGACGCTGATCGCATACGGCGTATTGGCAAGGAATGTATAACCCGGATGCAAATTGACACTCGCGCGGCGAGATTGCGCAGTGAGTGTGTCGAGAAGCCCCGTCCACTGCACAGGTGTCTGCACGACACCGTTGAGCGACCAGTTGATCGTCGCCGATGTGATCTGGTTCGTGCCGAAGTTCATCAGTGTGATGTCGACAGGCAGGGTGCCCGCGCAGAAGTTGAGTGGTGAATCGATGGAGGCCACCCCAGCGTCGTTGGGAGCCGTAATGGAATATCGGATCTCAACTTCGCGGAAGTTGGGATTCGAGCCACCGGACGCATACACTACGCGCACCATGGTCGTGGTGATCGGCGAGAAGGTGATCACGCGGATGCCCGATGCGAAAAGCCCGAGATCCGGAAACGTATGGTGGGTGATCCACGTGGTGCCATTCCAGTACTGGATGCTGCCACCCTGCAGTTGCCGGGTGTTGCTCTGCGCGAAGTACAGCGTCACTTCGTCGAAGGTACGAGGTGTCGCACCCCAGTCGAACTGCATCCAGTTGCCGACTCCACTCGTGAACCAGCCCCAGAGGTAGGTGCCGGTCGCGTTGAGCGCGGGAATGTTTCCATCGTTGTACAATTCAGGGCCGTAGCCGGTCGTCGTCTGCCCACCACCGATATGCGTGGCGATGCAGCCATTGGATTGAAGGGCGAGGTTCGGGGTGGCAGACTGTGCCATCAGCATGGGTGCCGCCGTCAGGAACAGCACAAGTGCAAGTGCCGCGGCACGCAGTGCGTGCATACCTGGCAATTCTGAAAAACGGTGAGGGGACGGGTGCATGAGTGCTCCTCTCGGTATGATAATGCATGGGCAGGGAGATCTCCCTGCCCATGCGTGAAAACTATGGAAGACAGTGCTGAAGCAATGCTCCGCACAGCAGTGAATTACTTGCTGAGTGTCATCTTCACAATGCGCGACGAGGTGATGCCCGACGCAATGCCGGTCGCCTCGTAGCGTGCCATGTACACGCCGCTCTCCAGTGCCGAGGCGTCAAAGGTCACAGTGCGCACACCGGCGTCGACGACACCATTGGCGAGCACGGCCACTTCACGACCGATCATGTCGGTCACGACGATCTTCACCGAACTCTTCTCGGGCACGCTGTACTGCAGCGTGGTCGAGGGATTGAAGGGATTCGGGTAGTTCTGCGTCATGCCGAAGCTGCCGGCGATGGCGTTGTCGTCCTGCTTCGGAGTCCAGTTGCCATGTGTGCGCATGTAGTTGACCTTGACGGGCAGCAGGTCGTAGTTGTTCACCACACCGTTGCCGTCGGCATCCATGTAGCAACCATTGGGCGTCGACCACGGCGCACCGGCCTGGCCTTCCCACGTATAGTAGGTCATGGGATTGGTCAGATAGTCTGCGCGGTAGCGGGCGGGACCGTTGAGCCAGCTGGGACGCAGGTTCGCGTCGAAGATGTACTTGTTGAGCGCCGAGCGGTCGCCGTAGTTGGCGATGCCGTCGTTGTTGACATCACCCGGCCAGACGATGCACGGGGTCTGACCCTGGCCGACGAGCAGCATGGCCTTGTCGCCCGGAGCATAGTTGATGTAGTCGCCGCAGCTGTTCTGTGTGTTGAACACGACGTTCATCCGGTAGTAACCCGGTGTGAGTGTCGGTGGCACGGCGACCTGATACGTGGCTGTGAGCGGCTGACCCTGCAGCTTTGTAGCGTTGAACGATGTGCTGTACGCGAGCACGTTGCCGGGCACGGTGTAGAAGTTCACCGTCACCATGAAGGGGAAGCCCATGTCGGGGAAGGCCACGTTCACCGCGACGTTGACGGTGCCCGGGATGTTCGCGTAGGTCACGTCGTTGTTTTCACCATCGACAAGGCGATAGGTGACCGTGTTCGGAAGGATGTAGCAGGCCTCGTCCGCGCCACGGTAGGGCAGGATGCGGGGATCGTGATCGATGTCGTCAGTGACATAGGGTTGCTGCACACCGGTTAGTGACACATCGTTCTGTGAAGCACCGGCCAGATGCAGATCGCCGTCGAGCGCATCGCGGAAGTTGATGGGTGTACTGATCGAATTGAGGTTGAGGTTGGTCCCTGTCTGCAGCGCGCCGAGGTTTGCGTAGTTGGAACCATTCCAGTAGGCGAAGGTGCCACCGGCATTGTACAGCACGTTGTGGTCGAAGCCGCGCAGCGTCGTGTTGTAGAAGTACATCACGTAGCCGGTGGCGTTGTTGTAGAAGATGTTGTTCGTGTAGCGGATGTTCGTGCCGTAGTACGAATACAGTGCGCGCGAAGAAGTGCCCGTCGAACGGACGTAGACCGAGTTGAAGTCGACGTTGCCGTTGTTCGAGTAATACGAGTAGATGCCATACACGGTGCTCGACCCACCGTTGACGGTGATCATGTTGTTGGTGACGAGTCCCTCGCTGCCCGGCGCTGCGGTCGAATAGTAGTAGTACATCCCGTACTTGGTGCCGGACGTGCCGATCAGGTCGACGCGATTGCCGACCATCTGCATCCGATTCTGCAGGTACCCCGTGTAGAGGCCGTAGTTGGTGTACGTGTTGTTCGTGCGGATCACGTTGCCACGGATCTCGGGCGCATCATGGTACCACATGACCAGACCCATGTAGTAGAAGTTCTGGATGCGGTTGTCGATCATCTTCCAGTTGGCATAGAGACCGGTTGTGCCCGAACCGTAGATGTAGGTTGCATAGCCGCCGTTCAGAATGTCATTATCCTCGAACGTGTTGTCATGATCACCCGAGTAGTAGCTGTAGATGTTGCAGACATAATTCGAGGTCGTGTTCACGGGCAGCGTGCGGATCGTGTTATCCTCGAAGATGTTGTTGGTCGCGCCGCCGGTCAGTGTCACCACCCGCGCGTAGCTCGTGCCGAGTCCTTCGATGGTCATGTTGTAGAACCGTGTCCAGTCTGAACCATTGAGCAGCAACGTATGCGGAGTGGTCGATGAATTCGACGTGAAGCTGAGCGTCACATCGTTCTTGTTGCCCGTCTCCGACTGGAAGGTGACGGTGTTCGTGGCTGATGCACCGGAGATCTGGTTGATCGAGACCTGTTCGGTATAGACACCGGTGCGCACGTTGAACACCACCGGACCACAGATTCCGTTTGCGTTCAGATCCGCGACAGCCGCACCGAACGACGGATAGTCGGGGGCGGTGCCGCCAATGGTGAACGTGCCGCTCAGCGCGGGTTTCATCGTCACGAACAGCGTGTCATTGCCGGCGAAGGAATCGTTCGTGTTGTTCGGGTTCGAGGTCCAAGCCTTCAGTGTGTGAGGCACACCGGCGGCGAACGTGCGAGAACCGAGTGTCACCGTCGCATCTGCAAGCGAGGCCATGGGTGTCGACCAGGCGACCGGCGTCTGAGCAACGCCGTCGTATTCCCAATTGACCTGCACCGAGTTCAGCGCGTTCGTGCCGAAGTTCTTGAGATTCACGCGAATGTCGAACGTGCCTGCACAGAAATTCACCGGGTTCAGCAGATCGGTGATGCCGGCA
This sequence comes from Bacteroidota bacterium, assembly GCA_023432805.1. Classification (GTDB taxonomy): domain Bacteria; phylum Bacteroidota; class Ignavibacteria; order SZUA-365; family SZUA-365; genus JAEYUG01. The sequence continues at coordinate 4,939 of JAEYUG010000113.1, forward strand.
TCGTCGGGCATGGCGGGATTCATGTCCACACCGAAATCGGTGCGGGTCTGGCTGTTTCCCGACACCGAACCGGCACAACCGGGTCCGCCATAGAGGCGACGCAGATTGCCGGGGGTTGTGGTCGTGAAGGTTGCGCACGGGGGACCCTGTGTCGGGTTCGCGTCCATGCAGACTTCCACAACCAGCGACTGGGCGGGGTTGTAGTACACAGGGGTCTGCAACTGGAAAGACATCCAGCTTCCGGAGACTCCTGCCGGGATGGTCAGCGTCGCGGCGAAGAAGGCCTGTGTCATGGGCGTGTGCCACGAGCCAGTCGGATACGTCGTTCCCGCGATCTGGCCGATGGAGATACGGAAGTTCGTGTAGACGCCTCCATTGGTGTATCCATCGGCACGACGGAACCAGACCTTCGTAATGTTGCCGGGATACGCGCCGGGCAACTCATTGGGGATGTAGAATCCCTGCCATTTCTGCCAGGTCGTGGTCGTTCCGGCGCCGAACGGGATATAATTGCCACCGGTGCCACCGGCGATGTAGAATTGCGGAGTCTGTGCGTGGGCAACGTCGCCCAGGGCCAGAGCGAAGAGAATAGCAAAGAGCAGGCTGATCGGCTGTGAATGCCGACGACCCGCAAGCGGGAGGGAGTGGTGCATGGAAACCTCACATCAATGATTAAGGTGGAAAGAGCGACAGTGGTGCGACTGTGGCCATTCCTCGCGTGCAGAGGTGCCTGCGCGGGGTGCAATGGGTCTCAATCAGGTGATGCGTGTGTCCCTATCCGTATAGCTCGCGTGACAACGCTGAGATTCCGGTGCAGGGAGTCCATCGTTCATCCGGTGCGTCGAAATGCGGACGCAGCATGAAGCTATGTGATTACACGTGTCTGAACTTACATGATTTGTGTCATGAAGGCAAGACCCTGCGATCAAGGATTTATTCGAGCCTTGTACATCCAGCGCCGATTCTCTACTTTTTGCGATTCTCTTCGTGGAGGTGCGCCACCATTCGCAGGTGCACCTCCCTCACCGTTTGCATCGAAGGCATCTGCATGTGCGGCATTGTCGGCTACGTGGGGTTTCAGGATGTCAGCCCCATCATCATCAACGGACTCAAGCGTCTCGAATACCGCGGCTACGATTCAGCCGGCATCGCCGTGTTGCGCGACGGTTCGATCGATGTGCTCAAACGCGCCGGCAAGGTCGCCGATCTCGAGAACCTCTGCGCACTACATCCGATGCAGGCCAGCATCGGCATCGGCCACACCCGCTGGGCTACGCACGGCGAACCGCATGACATCAACGCCCATCCCCATGTGGATCACACCGGTACCATCGCGCTCGTCCACAACGGCATCATCGAGAACTACGCCGCCATCCGGCAGCGCCTGGGGCAGGACGGCATCCCCTTCGTCTCCGAAACCGATACCGAAAGCCTCGTCCAGCTGATCAGCGCCTTCTACGACATCACGCACAACCTCGAACAGGCCGTCCGCCTGGCTGTGAAGGAAGTGGATGGCACCTATGGGATCGTCGTGCTCTCGAGCCATGAACCCGGGACGCTCATCGCGGCCCGGCGGGGAAGTCCCCTGGTGATCGGCATCAACGACACCGACAATGAGTACTTTATCGCCAGCGACGCCTCCGCCATCGTCGGACACACGCGCCAGGTGATCTACCTCGAAGACGGCAACATCGCCACGCTCACACGCAACGGCTGCGAAGTGACCACCCTCGGCAATGAGGTGATCCAGCATCACATCGAGGAAATCACCTACGATATCGAGCAGATCGAGAAGGGTGGCTATGACCACTTCATGCTCAAGGAGATCCACGAGCAGCCCCAGACGATCATGGATTCGATGCGTGGCCGCATTCTCCGCGACAAGGGCACGGCCAAGCTCGGCGGACTCCGCGAGCAGCTCAACCTGCTCAACAATGCCCGTCGCATCATCTTCACAGCCTGCGGCACGTCGTGGCATGCGGCACTCGTGGGCGAGTACATGCTCGAGCGCTATGCGCGCATTCCCGTCGAAGTCGAGTATGCCTCCGAATTCCGCTACCGCTCGCCGATCCTCCACGAAGACGACATTGTCATCGCCATCAGCCAGAGCGGCGAAACCGCCGACACCCTCGCCGCCCTCCGCATGGCACGCGAGTCGGGCGCGACCGTGATCGGCATCTGCAACGTCGTCGGCTCGACCATCGCACGCGAGACCCATGGTGGCGTGTATACCCATGCGGGACCCGAGATCGGCGTCGCTTCGACCAAGGCCTTCACCTCGCAGCTCGCCGTGCTCTCGCTGCTGACCCTCATGCTCGGACGCAATCGCGGCTTCATCTCACCCGAACAGGGACGCATGATCGCCGACGAGCTCCTCGCACTGCCGGCGAAGGTTGCCGAGATCGTCGAAAACGACGAGGCCATCCGCACCCTCGCCAGGACCTTCGCACACTCGAACAACGCCCTCTATCTCGGCCGGGGATACAACTTCCCCACGGCGCTCGAAGGTGCGCTGAAGCTCAAGGAAATCTCGTACATCCACGCAGAGGGCTATCCCGCCGCCGAGATGAAGCACGGTCCCATCGCCCTCATCGACGAGAACATGCCCGTCGTGATCATTGCGCCGCAGGACGGCATTCACGAGAAGGTCATCAGCAACATCCAGGAAGTGCGCGCCCGCAAGGGCGAGGTGATCGCGATCGTCAATCACGGCGAGAGCGTCATCGACACCCTCGCCCAGCACGTCATCCGCGTGCCCCGCACCGTCGACTTCCTCACCCCGATGCTCACCATCATCCCGCTGCAGCTGCTCGCCTACCACGTCGCACTCGAACGCGGCTGCGACGTCGATCAGCCGCGCAACCTCGCCAAGAGCGTGACGGTCGAGTAGGGCATGGTTGATGGAATGACATACGGCACTCCGCGTGCCGCCGCGCCGGGACCCCTCCCCACGCGCGACGATGTGCGGAAGCTGCTTGCCACGCGAAACGCCGTGCTGCTCGCCCACTATTATCAGGAGTCCGAGATCCAGGATCTGGCCGACTTCGTCGGCGACAGTCTCGAACTCGCCCGGCGGGCCATGGAGACCGACGCCGACGTGATCGTGCTCGCCGGCGTACACTTCATGGCCGAGACCGCGAAAATCCTCAATCCCTCGAAAACCGTACTGCTGCCGGATCTCAATGCCGGCTGCTCGCTCGCCGAGAGCGCGCCCGCGTACCTGTTTCGCGCCTTTCGCGAGCGGCACCCCGATCATCTCGCGCTGACCTACATCAACTGCACGGCCGAGGTGAAGTCCCTCAGCGACATCATCGTCACCTCGAGCAGCGCCGAGCGCATCCTCGCCCAGATTCCTCGGGAGATTCCGATCCTCTTCTCTCCGGACAAGAACCTCGGCCGCTACCTTTCGAAGAAGTACGACCGCGACATGCTGCTCTGGCAGGGAACCTGTTCGGTGCACGAGCAGTTCAGCGGCGAGAAGATCCGCATGCTGAAGCTCGAGCATCCCAGCGCCGAGGTGCTGGCGCATCCCGAGTGCGAGGACGCCGTGCTGGAAATGGCCGACTTCATTGGCAGCACCAGCGGTCTCTTGGCGCACACGCAGCGCTCATCGGCGTCGGCCTTCATCGTGGCGACCGAGGTCGGCATCCTCCACCAGATGCAGCGTGCACGACCCGATCGCACCTTCATTCCCGCACCGCCCGAGAGTTCCTGCGCGTGCAACGAATGTCCCTTCATGAAGCTCAACACCCTCGAGAAGCTGCACGCCTGTCTGCGCGACATGGAGCCGCGCATCGAACTTGCGCCGGACCTGATGCACAGCGCACGCGCATCGATCGACCGCATGCTGGCGCTGTCGGGTGCGGAGGCTTCCGAACGGCGTCGCGACGTGCTCGCGTCGATCAGGCTTCCCTTCACGGCCGGACGATAGGGACGCGGCGACACGCGACCTCTTCCGGCGACGACGCATGTGATCCACACTCAAGGTACGCGTGACTGTCCCCCATCCCATGTCCCACCATTCGGCCCCGGCTCTTCGCACACTCTTCGTGCGGGCGCTCTGGCTTGTGGCCGTGCTGGGGGCGGCGGGCACGATGCGGGTCGACGGGCAGATCCTGCTGCGCAGCTACACGGCCGAGGAGCGCTACAACCACGTGCGGCTTCCGGCGGAGGGCGCGGCGCTGACCGTGTGGACCGCGCCGGTCACGCTGCGACTGGAGGAGGTGGCGGTGCGGTTTGTCAACGAGCGTGATTCGGCGTGTGCCGCAGACATCGTGGTGCTCGCATCGGACGGCACGTGGAGGCCCCGGCATCCGCGCAGCGACATGCATGCGCCCGTGCGGGTGTGGATCGCCGCGCGTGCAGATACGACGCTGCGGGTGCGGCTCGCCACGCCACCGCTCGTGCATGCGGGTGAGCAGTTCCTCGCCGGCGCGATTGTGCACAGCGCGTCGCTGACCGTCCGCATGGATCGCGGACTGCGCGAAAGCGGCGGCGCGCTCGACGTGACGCGCAGCATGTTCGCGCTGCCGCGTGCGGACAGTCCCGCATGGCGCATCGGCAGTTCGTATGCAGATGGTCGCCGGATCGGCAACTGGTATATCGAAGTGCTCGCGCGCGAATCCCTGCGCGCCTCGCAGGTACAGCTCGTGCGTGATGAGATGGGGGAGGACGTGCGTCGACGCGAGCGCTTGGAGGCCGGGCAGGGCGATGCGCCTCGTGCGGAAGCAGAGCGCGCCGCAACACCTCGTGCGGAAGCAGAGCGCGCCGAGGCGGAGCGCATCGAAGCGAATCGCATCGAGGCAGAACGGCTCGCCACTCGGCAGCGGCCGTCCGAGCAACAGGACGCCGAACGGGGTTCGCCGGATGCTTCCACACCGGTGCGCGTCATGCCTCGGGTGCAGCCTGTACCGGCCAGCGACGACGACGAGTTGTCATCCGTCGTTCTCGTGCATATCGCGGAGTCCGCACAAGTCGACGTGCGTGTCGAAGACCGGCGGGGACGTCTGGTGCGGCTGTTGCGGGCCGACACACTCGGCGCCGGGTCGTATTTCTTTTCGTGGGACGGGTTGAAGACCGATGGCAGCGCAGCCGCGCCCGGGTGGTACGACATCGTGGTGCTGATCAACGGCGTGGAGCAAGCCAGGAAATCCATCACCAGGCGATGAGCAGATGACGACCGTCCCCGATCTTCGCTGGAGGTGGATGTTTCATCATGGACTCGTGGTCGCACTGGGACTCTGCGCGGTGCTCGTCGCACCGGGAACCGCGTTGCATGCACAGCTGGTACCCGCGGGGTCACTGCGTCTGGGCATCGATGGAGGGGTCGGCTTTCCGGGGGATGAGTTGTCGGGCAAGGGGCTCTCGCGTCCCGCCCGCGGATCCGGCGGCGTCGGGATCGAGTACACCTTCACGCGCGCACTGGGTCTGCAGCTCTCGTGGTCGGGCGGTTTCCTGCAGAACAGCGCGACCGGTCTGTTCGACCGGAAGTTCCGCAATGCCGACCTGCCGGCGGGCTTCGAGCCCTTCGATCGAGCATCCTACGAAACATCGTACTTCGGTGTGACGCTCGGCGCGACGCTGCACGTTCCCTTCCTCGATGGGATCTCGCCGTTCCTGCTGGCGCGGGGTGGACTGTTCGGCTTTTCGTCGACAGGGGCGCATGATGATCGTGCCTTCGAGCACAAGGGGCAGTCCGTCGCGATCTATGGCGGTGGCGGCGGTGTGGAAGTGTCGATCACCGGAGATCTCGCGGCGCGGCTGACCTATGTGGCGAGCCTGACCACATCCGATCTTCTCGACGGATTCGTCTACGGGTCCGGTCGCGACGGTCTGGCCTCGCTGACACTTGGCGTGCTGTGGACCCTCCCGCTTGGAGAGAAGCTTCACACGACCGTGCCGCGTGCGACGTCGCCGGCGGGACGAGCGGCTTCCGATGTGCGGGCTGCGTCGCGCGACGTCGAGACGCACCATGACGACACGCGACATTCCGCTGCACGGGATGACGATGCACTCGCAGCCGGCGGTGCAGATCCTTCCCTCACCTCTGATGATGGGGACGATCCGTCAGCATCCATCTCCCCGCTGCGACCTGTTGCGACGAGCGGCGTGACAGCCAGACTCGATGCGCGTGATGTGGCGGTGTTCGCCGATTACGCGCTGGCGCCCGACGTGCTGACGCTGACGGTACAGCACAGGAGCCCGGATCCCATGCGTCTTGCGACCGCGCTCGAAGTGCTGCACGAGGGGCGGACAGTGGCGACAGCGACGGGCAGCGTTCTCCTGATGCGGCACCATTCGCAGTTCGATGTGCGGTCGTTCGTCGATGTGGATTCGCTCGTCATCGACCCGGCATACCGGTTCGCACCGGCCGAAGGTGCCTATGTCGTACGCGTGCTTCTGCGTGACGATGCCGGCGGGGTCGTGTCGACGGCCGAAACCCACTTCATGCATCTCGATCTGGAACGGACCTTCGGCATGCACGGTGCGCGTGTGCGCTACCTGATCACGGCACGCAACGCAACGGTCGCGCGGTGTGCGATGGACAGGCTGTGCTTCGACGTGTTCATCGACAGCGAGGACCCCCTCGCTCCGACGGCGCAGCGCTCCCGGCGTCTGTCGGAGGCGGGTGCAGCGCCCCGCGCGAGCGGCGCGATGCTGACCGATGTCGAGGATCCCCTCTCGCTGTTCCCCCCGACCGTCCTCTATGGAGATCGCGACACGTACCTGTCGTCGCTCGTGCGAAATGCAGTCACGCGCGCGGAAGTGATCGCGAGTGCGCGCCGTGAGGGCCTGCAGTATGTGGGTCGTCCCGATGCCATCGACGCGGTGGACGTCACGGTGGCACGGCTCTACTTTGCCGAAGGCTCCTCGGAACTGGGTTCGGAGGCGCGCAGTGTGCTGACGATGCTGGCCGCGTCGCCGCTTGGTGAATCGCGGCGGCATCTTGTGTTGGAGGGGATGGCCGTTGCGGAGGAGTCGTCGACGGCCGAAGAACTGGCGCGTGCGCGCATGCGTACCGTGAACGACTTTCTGAAGACGCGCGGTCCTGCGGAAGCCACCGCAGCGGACGCACGGAGCGTGCCGGTCGCGCGCGAGACGCATCCCACCGTGCGTCAGGAAGCGCGGCGGGTGGATGTGCTGCTACGGTTCGCGGCGGGGAAGTAGACGGGGGAGGGCGGCGACGAAGGCGCGGGCGCGGATGGGATCGACAGGCGCCGTGGTCACGCCATCGGCCTTGACGGCTGTGCCGACGATGAGTCCGTCTGCGATGGCGAGCAATGCCTCGACCGATTCGAGGCGCGCGCCGCTTCCGATGTAGAGGGGCGCGTTGACGGCGGCGCGCACTGCGGCGAGGTCGGCCATGTCGACGGGGCGACCCGTTCCCGATCCCGACACGATCAGTGCATCGGCACATCCCCGTTCGACGGCATCGCGTGCGGCATCCGCGATCGTGACCGGCGCGAGAGGGACTGCGTGCTTGACCATGACATCGGCGAAGATCCGCACGTCGGCGCCGAGCATCGCGCGCAGCCGGAGCGTCTCGTCTGCGCGTCCCTCGATCACGCCCTGGTCGGTGAGCATCGCGCCGGTGTGGACGTTGACACGAATGAAGGAAGCGTCCACCGCCGCAGCGATACCGAGGGCCGCCGCGGCATCGTTGCGCAGCACCTGCACGCCGAGGGGAAGCCGCGTTTCCGCACGCACGGCGCGTGCGATGACGGTCATCTCCGCGACGACATTCGGTTCGACCGCTCCCCTGCGGAAGGGCACGTCGCCGTAGTTCTCGATCATCAGCGCATCGAAGCCGGCCTCGGCGAGCACGCGTGCGTCGCCGAGGGCCCGGTCGAGAATCTGTGCGCGGGAGCCGCCGAAGCCCGGCGCACCGGGCAGCGGCAGCAGATGCACCATGCCCACGAGGCGGGGCAGGGGAATGGTCATGCGGGGCGCGCGATCAGAAGTTGACCGATTCGCCGAGGGCGACGGCGGTCGCCTCCATGATCGCCTCCGAAAGCGTGGGATGCGCGTGCACGGTCTTGAGAATTTCCTGTTCGGTGGTCTCGAGCGTGCGACCCAGCGCGGCCTCGGCGATGAGTTCGGTGGCCTCGGCGCCGATGATGTGCGCGCCGAGCAGTTCGCCGTGTTCGGCGTCGTAGATCATCTTGACAAATCCCTCGGCATGCCCCATCGCGACGGCCTTGCCCGAGGCGGTGAAGGGAAACTTTCCGATGCGCAGTTCGCGCCCGAGCTCGCGCGCCTTCTTCTCGGTGAGTCCCACGCTCGCCACCTGCGGCTGGCAGTAGGTGCAGCCGGGGATGTTGGCATAGTCGACGACGCGGGGATGGTGGCCTGCGATGGCTTCCGCACAGGTGATGCCTTCAGCGGACGCAACGTGGGCGAGCCAGGGCGGACCCACCACATCGCCGATCGCGTAGATTCCCTCGACATTCGTGCGATAGAATTCATCCACCTTGATCCAGCCCTTTTCGACGGCGATGCCGCACTCCTCGAGGCCGATGTTCTCGATGTTGCCGCGCACGCCGATGGCCATGAGCGCGACGTCGCCCTCGAGCACCTCCTCGCCCTTGGGTCCCGCAACGTGCACCTTCACCCCGTCGCCCGACGTGTCGATCGAGGTGACGGTGGTGGAGGTCTTCATCGTGATCTTGCGCTTGCGGAAGCTGCGCTCAAGTTCCTTCGACACATCCTCGTCCTCGATCGGTAGGATGTTCGGCAGCATCTCGACGATGGTGACCTTCGAGCCGAGGGTGTTGTAGAAGTACGCGAACTCGACACCGATGGCGCCGGCGCCGAGCACGATCAGGCGCTCGGGACGCGCGGGCAGGCTCATGGCCTCGAAGTAGGTGATGATCTTCTTCCCGTCGGGCTCGATGCCGGGAATGGCACGGGGACGCGCACCCGTGGCGAGGATGATGTGTTTGGCGTGCACGTCCTCAAGTGCGGCGCCGTCGGCGTCCGTGCAGGCGATGCGTCCCGGTGCCAGCACCCTGCCGCGTGCGGCGATGTGGGTGACGTTGTACTTCTTGAACAGGAAGGCCACGCCCTTCGACATGCGTTCGGCGATGCCGCGGCTGCGCGCGATGATCTTCGAGAAGTCGAAGCGGGCGTTCTCGACGGTGATGCCGTAGTCTTCGGCATGCGTGATCGTCTCCCACACTTCGGCGTTCTTGAGCAGCGACTTGGTCGGGATGCAGCCCCAGTTGAGGCAGATGCCACCGAGATGCTTCGCCTCGATGCAGGCGGTCGTGAAGCCGAGCTGTGCAGCGCGGATCGCAGCGACATAGCCCCCGGGACCTCCCCCGATGACGACGACGTCAAATGATTGTGCCATACGTAAGTACCTTCGATGATTCGAGTTGTTGCACGATGTTCAAGACAGGCAACTTACTGGATTCATTCGGGAGGGACAATCCGCTCGGAATACACGGATCCCGTGTGTAAGTTTCCTCACCATCACAGTCATTCATTTTCCTGGAGCTCACATGTTTCGTGCATGCGCACTGATACTTGCCGGCATCTTCCTTTCGTCCTGCGGCGCCTCTGTCGATCCGTTGCTGCAGTCCCGGATTGCAGGCGAGTTCTCGAAGCGGTCGACGGCCACATACCCCGACGCAGGGCTGTTCAGGCAGGCACCGGCGCTTGCCGTCGGCCAGTGGGTCCTCATCGGCACGACGACGAAAGACGGCGAACGGTCGATCGCGCGCACGGCCATTGTCGGTCGCGAGCAGGGTGGCTGGATCATCGAGACGTCCTCGACCACACCCTCGGCGGAAAGCACCACGCAGATGCTTGTCACGGGCATGGAGGAGGTCTTGTCGACGCAGGATCTTGACAAGCTCGACATCATCTGGGTGAAGATGAAGAGCGGTGACGAACCCGTGCAGAAGCTTGAAGGTCCGGCCCTGCTCTTCGGCAAGGGCACCTATCGGAAGCTTCTGGCCAACTCGATTCTGAGCTTGTCCGCACCCGGTGCGGGCGGATCGGTGACCGTGCCTGCCGGCACGTTTCACGGCACGACCAAGGCCCGCAGCGAAGTATCCATCTTGTGGATGACGGTCACGAGCGACAGCTGGTTTCATCCATCGGTGCCCATCGGCGGCATGGTGAAGGCCGTCGACGTCGAGGGTGAGAGCACATCGGAGCTGCTTGCGTTCGGCATGGACGGCGCGACGCCGAGCATCTGATGACACTCGACACCATCATCCTTCCCCGGGGACAGGAACACGCGGAGTTCGCGATCATCGGACTGCACGGCCGCAACGCCTCCGGCCACGCCTTCCTGCCTCTCGTGCGGCAGCTGCGTTTCGAGGGGACCCGCTGGGTGCTGCCTTCGGCTCCTCTCTTCGGCGACGATCCCACGGTGCGCTGGTGGTACGAGCATGAAACGCAGAACATCGGTGAAATCGCGGCCGCGCGTGGTGCGCTCACCGATCTGATCGATGCGCAGGTCACAGACGGCATCGCTCCTGAGAACATCTTCCTCGTCGGATTTTCGCAGGGCGCCGTGATGGTGGTGGATACCGCGCTCCGCTTCCCCCGGCGGCTCGGGGGTGTGTGCGCGCTCTCGGGCTACGTGGCGCATTCAGATCTGCTTGCCGACGAGATCCATCCTGCCAATGCCTCCCTCCCGATCTTCCTTGCGCACGGGGTGCGCGATGCGATTCTCACGATCGAGGTCGGGCGTCGCAACCACGAGGTGCTGGCGGCGCTCGGGCTGGATGTCGAGTATCATGAGTACGACACGACGCATCGGATCAGCAGGCCGGAGACCACCGATATCCACGCCTTCCTGCACCGGCACATGTTCGGTCTCGACCCGGGCGACCCGCGTCTCGGATATCAGTCCGTGGAATTCTGAGTAAACGGACATTGGGGTGCTTTTGTCTTATTCAGACGTTCGCCATCTTTGATGCGACAGTTCTGAATCGCCATGCAACACGCCACCATCCTTCTCGTGCTGCTCTGTCTGCTCGCGCCGATGCGGGGTCGGACACAGCAGCGTGATCTCACCTTCGAAACCTCGGCCCGCTTCAGCGGCGCGGGCAACTGCGCGTTCTGTCATGTGGCCGACGAACCAATTCTGACCACGGCCGACGGGCGTGACGTGTCGCCCGTCGAGGGATGGCGGGGCACGATGATGGCACACGCCGCCATCGATCCCTTCTGGCGGGGCGCCGTGCGGCACGAGTCCTCGCTGCTGCCCGGTACGGATGTGGAGCGCGTGTGCAGTCCCTGCCATGCCCCCGTCGCCCACGCGGAGTCTGCGCGCAGCGGTGCCGCAGTGCGATTGTCGAGCTTCGATGCGCTCGCGCGCGAGGGTGTGACCTGCACGGTGTGTCATCAGATCGGCGAGCGTGCGCTCGGCACACCTGCCTCATATTCCGGCGGCTATCACATCGGAGACGAGAGTCTGATTTTCGGTCCCTATCCCGACCCGGTCGCGGGACCCATGCGCAACTTCGTCGAGTACACGCCGACCTACGCGCCCCATGTCGAACGCAGCGAACTCTGTGCGACCTGCCACACGCTCTTCACCCCTGCGGTGGATGCTGCGGGCCGCACGATCGGGAGTTTCCCCGAGCAGACCCCATACCTCGAGTGGAAGCAGAGCGCGGCGGCCGTTGCGGGAATGGAATGTCAGACCTGCCACTTGCCGGAGGTGGCGATCACCGCGCCGGTGTCGGTGCGTCCCCCCTGGCTCGACGCACGTGAGCGGGTATGGGAGCACGCGATGGTCGGCGCGAACGTGCAGGTGCTGCGCATGCTGCGTGCCCGGTCGGCGGGCGGGGACTCCACCCTCCACGCGGATCCATCGACCTTCGACGCGCTGGTGACGCGCGCGACGGAAAACGCCACGGATGCGGCGAGCGTGGATGTCGAGTCCGTCTGCGAGGGTGGTCTGCTCACCGGCACGGTGCGCATCGAAAACAAGACGGGACACAAGTTGCCGACGGGATTCCCTGCGCGGCGTGCATGGCTGCGTGTGACCCTCACCGACAGCAGTGGCGCGGTGCTGTTCGTTTCGGGTGCGACGGATGCGCGCGGACGCATCGCAGGCGAGGATGTGCGTGTCGAACCGCATCACCGCACGCTGCGTTCGGCCGATGACGTCGTGATCTACGAAGCAGTGGCTTCCGATGTGGAGGGAGTGGTGACGCGCGATCTTCTGCGTGCCGTACGGCATGCGAAGGATACACGCATTCCCCCGGCAGGGTTTTCCCGCGCAGCGATGGCGAATGATTCCATTGCGGTGGTGGGCATCGGCGACGACGCAGATTTCAACGACGACGGTTGCGGGTGCGACCTTGTCGCGCTGGCGGTCGATCTCGGCGCGTACCGTGGGGCGGTGCGCGTGACGGCAGAGCTTCTCTACCAACCGCTCGGGGCGCCGTATCTGGCGCATATCCGTCGACACGTGGATGCCAGTGATGCGGAGGTCGCGCAGGTCGCGATGCCGATCGTGCTGGCACGGGCCGTCGTGCAGGCACGGCCCATCGTGCAGGCAAAGTAACGCACCTCCCTCATGCATGAGAGTTGATATGACACAGCGAATCCTTCATCTTGTCGCCGCTTTCGCACTGGCGGGAGCTTCATGGCACTCGACAGCACAGACCGTGCTGCCGACCGCGCGATCGACGCGATTCAGCGGATCGGGCAACTGCACACTCTGCCATCAGAGCAATGGCACGGCGAATACGTCTGCGGCCGGTGGGGACGTTTCACAGCCGACGACGTGGCGCGGCACGATGATGGCGCATGCCGTACGCGATCCCTACTGGCAGGCGGCTGTGGCCGCGGAGGTGCGGCGATTCCCCGCGCTCAGGGAGGTAATCGAAGACAAGTGCACGAATTGTCACGCGCCGATGGGGCACGCCGAGGCGCATGCCGCGGGTGGCGCCACGTACGCACTGGCGACGGCAACGGGGGATCCCCTCGCATCGGACGCGGTCAGCTGCACGCTCTGTCATCAGATCGAGCCCGACAACTTCGGGACTCTCGAGAGTTATTCCGGAGGATTTCTGATCTCCACGAACCGAGTGACCTATGGACCCTTCCAGAACCCCGTCGGTCAGGCGATGCAGACCATCAGTGGTTTCGCGCCCGTGTTCAGCGCGCACATCTCGCAGCCCGACCTGTGCGGCACCTGCCACACGCTCTTCACACCTTTCGTCGACAACAACGGTGCAGTGGCCGGTGAGTTTCCCGAGCAGACCCCGCTTCTGGAGTGGCGTGCAAGTGTCTATCCCGCACAGAACACGACCTGCCAGACCTGCCATGTTCCGGCGGATCCGACGGGATCGCCGATCGCAACAATCCCATCGTCCGCGCCGGTGCGCACACCACGCAGGCAACACCATTTCGTGGGAGGCAACGCCTTCATGCTGCGCATCATGCGCGACAACGCGACAGCGCTCGGCGCCACCGCCGACCCCGTGCACTACGACAGTGCCATTGCACGCACCGAACGGCAGATCACGGGAGCCGTCCGCCTGAGCGCGAACGCCGTGCATCAAGGCGGTCCGACCGTGGAGGTCGACGTGCGTCTCGAGAATCTGGCAGGACACAAGTTCCCCACCGGATTTCCCTCCCGTCGCGCCTGGCTGCGCGTGGAGGTGCGCGACCGGACGGACCAGCCTGTCTTCGTGTCCGGGCAATACGACGACAACGGCGACATCGCCGGCACCGACGACGAAGTCGAGCCCCACTACGACCTGATCAGCCAGACCGATCAAGTGCAGATCTACGAGGCGGTACCAGGCGATGTCGATGGCGAGGTCACACAGACGCTGCTGCGCGCAGCGACGTATCTGAAGGACAATCGGCTCCCACCGCTCGGATTCCCGGAAGCCGCGATGATCGACGACACCGTTGGCGTGCACGGCGATGCGCGGAACGATCCCACGTTCAACCGCACGGCCGGCACCGCGGGCAGCGGCAGCGACGAGGTCCGGTACAGCATCAGCGTCGATCCCGCTGCGGGACCCTTCACCGTCGTCGTCGAGCTCTACTATCAATCCGTTTCGCCCGCCTTCATGCATGAGGTCACCGAGCACGACGATCCGGCCATGCTGCGCATGCGTGCGATGCACACGGCGGCCGACAGGCGTCCCCAGCTCGTGCAGCGGATCACCCGATCGACGCTGGTCGGTGTGGAGGAATGCCGCGTCCCTGTGTCACTGCGAATCGGAGCGTTGCATCCGAATCCCATTGCGGAAGCCTCCACGGCGCAGCTCGAGATCGAGGCCGCGCAGCCCGGTCTCCTGACGCTCGAAATCATTTCCGCGCTCGGCAGCGTTGTTGAACGGCGGCAGATGCCGGTATCCGGCGGTCGCGTGCAGTCGGTGACGGTTCCAACCGCGCAGCTGCCTGCGGGCGTGTATCATTGCCGCGTCTCGATGGCAGGCAGTGCCGCACTCCGGTCCTTCATCGTCATGCACTGACGGCAGCGTCATCGCATGACCGTGCTGCGTGCACGGTTTTTCGGCTTGTCCCGCCGCACCGGTTCGGATATATTCCCATCCGAACGAGCAGTTCCCCATAGACGAACCCATGAAGCGCATTCGATTCAGCATCCCTCTCCTCGCCGTCCTCATGCTTGTCGGAACAATACAGCTCCGTGCACAGGACGACGGCCGCATCATCTTCACCGACCCCAAGTCGAAGGACGAGCAGCTTCGAGGGACCACGGATCTCGAGCCGCGGCCTCAGTCATGGGGCATGGATCTGATGATCGGAAATGATGGGTTCGGGATAGGGACATTCTATGGTGTGACCGTCGACGACACGTACACATTCAGCGCGACACTCAGCCTGTCGGAGATCAAGGACAACCGCCAGATCGATTACTACAACTACTGGGGGGACTCCTATTCCGTGAACAAGCTGAATCGGGTGTTCCGCGTGCCGCTGTTCTTCGGCGTGCAGTATCGCTTGTTCAAGGATGACATCGTCGACAACTTCCGTCCCTTCATCAACGGTGGTCTTGGTCCCGTGCTGCTGTACATCACAAGTGCCAGGCGCGAATTCTTTTCGAGTCTGAGTCATGGTGCAGCACGGTACACCTTTGGCGGATATGTCGGCGCGGGCGCGCAGTTCGGCTTCGACCGTACGAGCGTTCTCGGGCTGATGGCGCGCTACTACATCGTACCGCTCCCCGCCGGTGTCCAGAGTGTGGCCGAAGGTCCCTTGCCCAACGGCAACGGTTTTTTCATCTCCGTGCATTTCGGCTTCACGTTTTAAGGCTCCCACCCCTGAGAATCGACCCGCCAAACGGCGGGTTTTTTTGTCGCCTGCCGATGCGGGGATCGGGGGCTTCCCCCGGAAATTGAGGAAAAAGCAGTCATTCGCGGCATTTTCACCTTCATGCTGAACGAGGACTTCCCTCGGCATCATTCTTGAATCCAGTAGAATGGAATCCACCAGCACGTTGACATGACCGACATCCTCATCCTGGCAGAGCGCAACATCGGCAAGTTGATCCGGAAGTATCTGGATCGCGAGCCGCTGCATGTGGTTCATGCCGAGGACATGCAGGAGCTCGATGCGGTCACTTCCGGGGTGATGCCTGGAATCGTGGTGGTCGACCAGTCGCATGTAGGCGAGGGGCTCACGGACGTGATGGCAGCGTTGGCAACGCGGTTCACTGCCGTGCGGTTCATCGTGCTCTGCTCGATGGAGCAGACAGAGTACTGCGAAGACCTGCAGCGGAGCTTCCCCGGCACTTCTGTGACCCGTCTTTTCAAGCCGATCAAACTTTCCGCGCTCTCGTCGCTGATCCGGGACACGGAGGCGAATACTCATGCATCTGAAATGAAGGATTGATTTTGCATGAGAAACATATTAGATTGGAAGTATCTGTAAATCCCATCTCAGTTGTACAGACCCACCTGCGTTGACACAGGGGGTTTTCGTTCCTCTCGCATGATCCATTACGTGGACACTGCCTCGCGAAAACCTTCTATTCAACATCCCCTGTTGAATAGGTATCTTACTAGCACACCTTTATGAGGCTCAACCTCTAGCCGTCGCAAGCAGACCCCCCTTGCGACGGTCCTTTTTTTACCACAGTGCAAGGAAATCGACGTTCTTGCACGTATATTGGGTGAGCCACGAGAACGTAGCGTTTCATCCAACAGGATACCATGCACGAAACGGAATTCAGTGGCGTACTTGAACTCGATCACAAGGGATTCGGATTCACTCGAACAATCTCGCGCGAATACCACGTATCGCCGGATGATGTCTACATCCCCACGGGATTCATCACCAAATACGGTCTTCGCGAAGGTTGTCTGATTTCAGGTATCGCCACCCAGAAGGGGCGTCAACGGCAGGTTGAACACATCGATGATGTCAACGGCCTTCCTCCCGATCAGTATGTTGACGTCTTGGAACTTACACGACAGACTGCAATCGCACCCGAAGAGCGCATCGTGCTCGAAGGACGCGATGTGCTCACCCGCATCATCGATCTGATCTGTCCGATCGGGCGGGGGCAGCGCGCGCTGATTGTCTCGCCTCCCCGGTCGGGAAAAACCATTATGATGCAGCGCATCGCGGAGTCCATCGTCCGGAATTACAAGGATCTGGAGCTGCTGCTGCTGTTGATCGACGAACGTCCCGAAGAAGTCACGGAGATGGAACGCGCGGTCAACGCCCGCGTGTTCGCCAGCAGCAACGACAGGGATTTCCGTTCGCACGCCCGCATTGCGCGTCTGACGCTCGAGTACGCGAAGCGCCAGGCGGAAGTCGGGCGCGACGTGGTGATCCTCCTCGATTCGCTCACGCGACTGGGACGTGCCTTCAACGCAGGCACGAAGGGTAGCGGGCGTATCATGTCGGGCGGCATCGACGCACGCGCACTCGAGATTCCCAAGAAGATCTTCGGCGCCTCGCGCAACATCGAACACGGGGGCTCCCTCACCATCATCGCGTCGATTCTCGTCGACACGGGTTCACGCATGGATGAACTGATCTTCCAGGAATTCAAGGGCACGGGCAACTGCGAGATCGTGCTCGACCGCGATCTTGCCGATCAGCGCATCTTCCCTGCGATCAACATCCAGCTCAGCGGCACCCGGCGCGAAGAACTCCTGCTCGGTGACGACACCGAAAAGCACTTCAAGCTGCGTCGCGCGCTCCTCGAGGGATCGAATCGTGAGGCGATGCAGGGATTGCTCGAGCTGTGTAAACGCCATCGCACGAACCGCGACGTGCTCAACACGATCGATTCGATGTTCGCCGACGGGGTCACGACGCTTCCCGGCCGAATGTCCGGTCGACGAGTCACGCAGGACAAGGACACCGAGCGCATCACGCCACGCGGCAATCCGAAAACCGAACGCACGACGCTGCGTCCCGGCAGATCCGGAAAACGATAACCTGCGAGCTGACTCCTGAGAGCTGACACCTGCGGCGCGCGCCGGACGGTGTCAGCCTGCGTCTTCCCCTTCAAGCATTCTGTAGACCGTGGTGCGGCTGATGTTCAGACGCTGTGCCACTTCCGATATGTTGCCGTCGCACAGCTCGAACGCCTTGCGGATGATGCTCTTCTTGAAGACTTCGAAGGGAAGGAGGTCGTTCGGCGAACTCAGATTGAAGATGCCACCTTCTGCGCTTGACGCCTGGATCCCCCGTTCCGCAATATTCTGCGGAAGCTGATCGATCGAGATTACCGGGTCGTCGGTCAGAATGATTGCCCGATCGATCACACTTTGCAGTTCTCGGACATTCCCGGGCCAGGGATACTGCGTCAGTGCCACCATGGCCTCCTTTGACAAGCCGCGAATGTCCTTGGCCCGGCGGTCGACCGACCGCTCGAGGAAGTACTCGGCGAGGAGGATGATATCGTCCTTGCGCTCACGCAATGGAGGGATGGCGATGGGGAAGGTCGCAATGCGGTAGTAAAGGTCTTCGCGGAACTTGCCCTCGCGCACCATGTGCTGAAGATCACTGTTGGTGGCAGAGACGATGCGTACGTCGACATGCACGGCCTTGATGCCACCAACGCGCGTGAATTCGCGCTGCTGGATTGCGCGGAGCACCTTGGCCTGCAACTGGAATTCCATCGTTCCGATTTCATCGAGGAACAGCGTGCCGCCGTCGGCTGCCTCGAATTTGCCGATCTTCATTTGATCCGCACCGGTGAAGGATCCCTTCTCGTGACCGAACAATTCGCTTTCGAGGAGCTCGGAGGGGATGGCCGCGCAGTTGACAACGACGAAGGGCCTGTCTCGCCGGTTGCTCAGTTCATGGAGTGCATTGGCGATCAGATCCTTGCCTGTTCCGCTCTCGCCCTGGATAAGGACCGAGACGTGCGAGTTGGCGGACTTGCTGACTAGCTCGAACACGCGTTTCATCTTCGGATCGATCGACACGATGTTGGCGAACACCGTTCCCTCGCGCAGACGACGCTGCGTTTCACTGAGTTCCATCGCCAGACGGAACTGCTTGATGCCGTTGCGGATCACCACCTCAAGCCGCTCGCGGTCGACAGGCTTGGTCAGGTAGTCGTATGCTCCGATGTGAATGGCATCGATGGCCACCTGCACGCTGCCCTGCGCGGAAAGCATGACGACCGGGATGTGCGGGTACTCCGACTTGATCCTGCGCAGCACGGCAATACCATCGATCTCAGGCATCATGATGTCGAGGATCACGAGACATGGCTCGATCGACATGCTGTCGAGGCAGTCGCGTGGATTGAGGAATTCGCGTACGGGAAGCTTCCAGAGCTTCTCGATCCACATGCGAAGCAGCGCCAGATTCTGGCGCTCATCGTCAACGATGAAGATGGGGTGTTCCTGCAGATCGAGTGCTGCTTCCATGCGGATCGGTCCGGGTCTTGAACGAGATGAACGACGTTACGGATGCGAGCGCGGAAGCACGACGGTCATCGCAGTACCTTCACCCACCTTGCTGTCAGCTGTTATGAATCCGTGATGCAAATCTACGATGTCCCGAGCGATGCTCAAACCGAGTCCGGCGCCCGCAGCGCTGGAAGGAAGAGAGGCGTAATGCAGAAATGGCTCGAAGACCCTGTCGAGGCGTTCTGCTGGGATCCCCGTCCCGTTGTCAGTCACGCTGAGAATGGTATTCCCCTGATCCGCAGACAGAGTGACGCTCACCCAGCCGCCTGCGGGGATTGTCGACATCGCGGACTCGACGAGATTGACGATGAGTTGCCTGAGCAGCGCCTCGTCCGCCATCAGAATGATCGGTTCCGATGGTGCCTGGATGAACAGCTCGACCGATCCGCGATCCGTTGTTGCACGCAGCATCGGATCGAGATCGTGCAGTAGCGCCGTCATGTCGAGCCGCTGCATCCGCAGTGGATAGTTGCGCGATTGCAGACGCGATGCATACATCATTTCCGAGACGAGTTTCTCGAGCCGCACCGACTGCTCATAGATATGCTGCAGGCAGGTGCGTCTGATTTCCTGATCCTGTTCGAGTTCCTCGTTCTCGAGTAGCGTCGCAGAGAAGCCGAGCAGCGTGTAGAGGGGTGTCTGGAACTGATGCGCAAATGAGGAAAAGAGCTGTCCCTTCCATTCCTTGAGTTCGACGAGCTCGTCGGCCATGCTCGAACGCATGACATTGATCTCCAGCAACTCGTCCTGCATCCGTTCGGAATGTCTGTCATGCGAACCTGCACCGAGGATGCCGCCGAGAAGGGCCCCGGCGGAGCGGAGGAAGTCGCGCGCGTGATCATCGAAGGGTACGGCGTCCTGGAAGTACTCCACGGCGAGGAAGCCCCAGGCTGCGCCGGCAACGGGCACGGAGCCGAGCGCTGCCGTGCTGCACCCGCGCAGCGCGAAGAAGAGGTGTTCGGGCTCGGGAACTGTCGCAGCTGTGCCAACCAGAAGCGCCCCGGTCGCGCATTCTCTCCGCCAGCGGACGAGCCCGGCATCCTCGAGGGGGAGATTGCTGAGCCTGGCGCCGTTGCGCGAAGAGAGGCTGCTCTCGCTGCACCACTCCGCTGTGGGAACGATGAGGATGGTCGCATCCGTATCATGAAACTCGAACAGCGCAGTGCGCCCGGCACGCAGCGCCCGTCCGATTGTCGTGAGCGCAAGGTCGATGCGTTCACTGACCGATGCCGGATGCAGCTGCAGGTGCGCGAGCTCCGCGAGGGCGTGGAACAGATCGCCGGCATTGCCGGTGGATCGTCCGAGTGCCGGGCGGCTGCCTATGTTTCGTGTGCGGAGTGCTTCGTCCATGTCTCGGGGGATGCGTGACGACAGGGCGCGTCGTCATGAGGTCTTCGGTCGCGGCAACCGATAGGCTGCCGCATCGAAAATGAACACGACAAAAAGCGTACCCCTTGGTTCACGTCGCGCAATCCTTTGCCCTGCAACGGATTGCAACTATTGCGCTTCCAGTGCTGCTGTCCACTCCCTGAACAGTATTGGAGGGTTTGTGCCCATCTGAGACAGCAAAAACGACAAAAAAATGCCCTCTCCGAAGCGGAGAGGGCACCATGAAAAGGGTGGAGGCCGGAATCAGCCGCGGCCACCGGGACCGATCTTCCCGCGGGTCAGACGGATCCACTTTGCGTAGAGCTCGTCGCCGAGCAAGGTCTTCAGCTCTCCCTGCTGCTCTTCGATGAGTGCCTTGAGCGCTGCACGGAATCCCTCGGGATCACCTGCATACTCGGCGCGAAGTGCGGCAAGAGCAGCCTGATGCGTCGTGAGCAGCGTTTTCAGCGCTTCGGCCTTCGTCGCGTCGAGACCGAGCAGACGCGTCATCTGCAGCACCTGACGATCGATGCGGAGTTCATCCATCTTCTTGCGGAGTTCCTCGCGCTGACGCTCGAGTTCGGCCTTCAGCTCTTCGGTCTTCGTCACTGCTGTGGAACCCATAAGACCGTTGATCTCCTCCA
Source organism: Bacteroidota bacterium (assembly GCA_023432805.1). Lineage (GTDB taxonomy): Bacteria > Bacteroidota > Ignavibacteria > SZUA-365 > SZUA-365 > JAEYUG01. The sequence continues at coordinate 25,841 of JAEYUG010000113.1, forward strand.
TCAACAGACCATGGAGTCTTTCCAGTTCAGCCTTGAGCGCCTCGGGATCTCCGGCCAGACTCTTGAGTGCGGCGAGGCGTGCCTCATAGTTCGCAGCAATCGCAGCCTTGATCTTATCCTTGGTTTCCTGGCTCATGTCGGGATTGGCCTTCATGGCGAGCTGGAACCACATGATGGCCGCCATGTCGATGCCGCGGCGGCGATCGATCTTGCCACGCTCATCGGTGACGCCGTTGGGACTGATGACACCGTCGATCAATCCGACCTGACGGGGATTCAGGACGATGCTCAGATCTTCTTCGAGGTAGAACATCTCGTCGACCACCGACATCTGCTCCATGGTCAGGTTCAGATCACCGGCCATCTTCTTGACCATCTCGACGGTCGAGCCGTTCGATGAGACCGGATTGGTGACGCTGCTCTGCTGGTCACAGGCCGAAATGACCAGTGCGACAAGCAGGAGCGCCGACAACATGAGTTTCTGCATGATTCCTCCTTCAAGGAATGGTGAACATTGAATGGTGCATTTCGGATTCTTGGGGATATGACACCTGCGCTCTGCGGAAAGTTTCATCATGGATCACAGATATCGTCGCACTGCCATCCAACAAAAAGCCCTCCTTTCGGAGGGCTTTGAAGATCATGCGATGAACACGCGAGGTGCTCAGCCACGCGTGCCGATGAGACCCGTCCGGTAGCGCACCCACTTCGCGTACAGTTCGCGTCCGAGAAGCTTCATCAGCTGCTCTTCGTGCGCCTTCTGCATCAGCTGCAGGGCCTGGCGGTATGCTTCGGGGTTGCTTGCTGCGCGCAGCCTGAGTGCCTCGAGTTCGGCCTGCTGCGTCGTGAGAAGACGATGCAGTGCAGCTGCAGTTTCCCGGTCCAATCCGAGCACCTTGGTCATCTCCATCACCTGACGCGTGATGCGTTCGGCGGCCAGTTTCTCACGCAGGTCCCTGCGCTCTGCCTCCAGACGCTCCTTGAGCGCCTGGGTGTTCGCGACGGCCTTCTCGCCGAGTGCCTTGTTGATGAGTGCCATCAACTCGCGATGCAGTTTCTCGAGCGCTGCGAGCTTTGCCTCGGGAGTGAGATCCGAAGCGAGAACGCGCAGGCGCTGCTCGTAGTTGGCCGCAACGGCTGAGCGCAGACGTGCGAAGATCGCGGGATCCATGTCCGGATTGGCGCGCATGGCAAGCTGCAGCCAAAGAATGGCTTCCATGTCGAGCGCGCGGCGACGATCGATCGTGCTGCGCAGATCCGTCGTCCCCATGGGATTGATCACCGATTCCATCATGCCGAGCTGCGATGCGTTCAGCACCTCACCGAGATCCTGCTCCAGGTAGAACATGTCGCCGACCACCGAGATCTGATCGGTCGTCAGCTGCAGATCTGTGACAAGGGCATGCATCGGATGTACATCCGTGGGTGCGGGCGACGTCACGCTGCTCTGCGTGTCGCAGGCTGAGAGGACGAGTGCCACCGCGACCAGCGAGGCAAGGACGAGCTTGTTCATCATGAGGACTCCTGAAGATGGAAGAAAAAACGCGTGTGCGAAGGTAAGTAGAAATGACACATGATGGGATGGATATGTTTCAGCGGATCACGAGAAGGCGTACCGTGCGATTCCGGCCGGCGCCACGAACGTGCACGACATACATTCCCGTCGGAAGCGGCGCAGCCGCGAACTGCAGTCGGTGCGTACCTGCAGCGAGCTGCCAGCGCTCGATGGCACATATGCGTCCTGCCAGATCGACGAGGGTGACGACGTATGCATCCGATCTGTCGGCATGGAGGTCGATGGCGGGCCGGGTTCCGGGCGCGAGTGCATGCACCGCATCCACAGTGAAGTCGCTGGCGCCCGGTGACGAGACGCCGCCCAGTGCGATGTCGAGCGCCCAGACCCCGCGTCCATGTGTGGCGGCGAGCAGGCGATTGGTCGTCGTCACCGCGAGGTCATAGACGACCACGTTCGGGAACGCGGCACCGAGTCGGCTCCACGTCGCGCCGTCGTTGACGCTCGACCATACGCCGAGATCTGTGGCGATGTACAGCAGACCTGCGCGCTGCCGATGCAGGGCGATCGCGTTGACCGGCACATCGGGCAGATCCGCTGAGATGTCGTTCCATGTCGCGCCGCCATTGCGCGTGACGAACACGTGCCCCGATCCGAAACCCGAGACGGTCAGATACGCGACATCCGGATCCAGCGGTGAAACGGCGATGCGGGTGATCCATCGGTTCGGCAGTCCAGCGGAGATGTCCATCCACTGGGGCGTCGCGGCCAGCAGCGAGCGCGTCACATGCGCGCGCCCGTCGCCGGTCCCGACATACATGCGCGCACTGTCGCCCGGTGCGATCGCGATCGTCGAGATCACCGACTCGAGCGAAGTGCCGCGCGTGAGATCACCGCTCAGCGCCACCCACTCGGGCGAGAGCGCAGGATTGTGCACATTCGTCGCCCCGAAGACGGCGTGCGTTGCGGTGTACAGCCGCGTCCGGTCGGTGGGGTGCAGACGCAGCGGCTGCAGCCAGTTGTCGCTCAGCCGCGTGCCGAGTCCCTGCCCCATCTCGGTCCACACCTGTCCCCCGTCGAAGCTGCGGAAGGGATAGCGGATCAAGGTGGCGAGCGTATACACCAGATTGCCATCGGCGGCGACGAAGCCCCCGTCGACATCACCACGGATGATCGACCACGCAGTTCCCTGCGTGCCCGTATAGCGTACCGTGCCGTTGTCCTGCGTGCCACCGTAGAAGCGGTTGGGATTCTGCCGGTCAACCGCGATCGAATAGAACTGCGCGGTGGCCAGTCCCGTCCCCAGCGCCTCCCAGGTCTGTCCCCCGTTCATGGTCCGATACACCCCCCCGTCGTTGCCGACATGGAGCGCGCCATCCGGGCGAAACGCGAACACGTGCTGATCGACATGCACGACCTGTCCGGCGAAGGTCTGCGCCGCGAAATTCCTCCCCCCGTTCTGCGATTTCCAGATCTCGATGCCGCCCGCGTAGACGAGCGCGGGATCCTCCGACGACACCGCGAGGCAGAGATTGTAATGCGCCTGTCCGAGGGCCGCATTTGTGGGAAGGGCGTCGGGAAGACGTTCCCAGCTTTCACCGCCGTCGTTCGACCGCATCAGCACCGCCACGTCGTTGCGGAAGCTGCCGCCGACGTAGAAGGGGGAGGCGACGAGTGCGAAGAGGAGGCCGGGATCTGCTGGGGTGACCGCCAGCACGATGCGGCCGATGCTGTCGCCCGCCGGGAAATTCACGCTCAGCTTCCGCCAGGTGAAGCGGGCACCGCCGGCATCGGAGCGGTAGACGCCGTTGGCGGCGGCGCCTTCCTCATTGCCTACCGCTGCAAAGACGGTCGCATCGTCGCCGGGTTTCCGTGCGATGTCGCTGATCACGCCGGGAAGTGCGGTCGACCATGAGGTGCCCGCATCGGTGCTACGGCGGATGCCGTCGCGCGTGGCGGCGAGGATGGTGTCGCGCGATGCCTCTTGCAGGAGGATGCGGCTGATGGCGGTGGATTGCACTCCCCACGACAGCCGCGTCCAGCTCAGGCCGCGATCGGTGGAGTGGAGGATGCCGACCCCGCCGAAGATCGGAGCCCCGGTCGCGCGCGAGAGGGGAATGGTTGGCTCGCCGGTACCGATCCACAGGTCGTCGGGGAAGTCCGGATGTACGGCGAGGGCGCCGATGGGCATGGCGGGCATGGCGTCGCCGCGGGCGGACCATGTTGCCCCGCCGTCGCTCGACACGAAGAGTCCGCCCGACGCGCTGCCCGCATACACGATGCCGGGTTCGGTGGGATGAAAGGCGAGGGCGCGGATGCGTCCGGCGATGTTCGAGGGACCAAGGAAGGTCCAGTCGGCGGTGTGCACCTTGCGCAGCGATGGACGCAGGGCATCCCATGCGCGCATGCGGGCATCGTCGACATTGATGTTTCCTGAACCATACTGACGTGTGCGCTGGTAGAAATCGATGCCGGGTGCGGAGAGGTGCCGGCCCTTGATCGGCCGACCATCGACCGTACTCCGCAGGGCACGAGCTCGCGCGGTGGTCGACAGCACGATCGTGTCGGAAGGGGGAGCGGGAGCGAGAGCGAAAACAATCGCAGCGGTGAGAACGAAGAGGCTGAACGTGCGCACGAGAGACCTTCCATTTCAGTCGGAAGGGTGGAATCCGACAGCTCGACAAGTTACCGTTTCGGAAACCGGAATACTACAGAGATCCGGATACCCCACGGAATGTTTCAGAGCGCCGGCAGAGCCTCACATCCAGATCCACCGTTGTTCAGGGAGGGGAAGCGTGCGCTGCGATGCGGGGCGCGGGTCCGCGACGGAGTGTTCGTCCGCATGCACCCATTCAGCTGCACCGAAGGCGTCGCGGAGGGCTTCGAGATACACGGCACGGTAGGCGGGATTCTCCTTGAAGATGGACGGGAGGGGGAGGGACACTGCGGGGATGCGGAGTGCGGCACGGGCGACGTCGTCATGCAGCGTACGCAATGGTGCGTTCCTGTGGTCGATCGTGAACAGGACAAGGGAATCCTCCGCCGCCGCAGCATCGGGGATCGCGCATCCGGGCAGTGCTTCGGCGAGTGTCGTCACATAGGTGCGGGCATCCCACTGGGCATCGAGCACGATGCGCAGACTGCCGTCACTTCCGGGCATGGCCTCGACCGACGAGGGGGGGTGCTGGTGCAGGACGCCGGTTTCCATCAGTGCACGACGCACGGCTTCCGCGAGCCGCAGTGCGACTGCGCCGCCGTCGGCTTCCCCCGTGTGGGCGCGCATGCCGCGAATCGAGAGTCCGTGCCCGATGACGAGCACCATCCACGCAAGCAGGGAGGCCGCTGCAGCGATTCCGCCCTCCATGAGGGGGAGCAGCAGGACGGCCGACATGGCGCCGCCGCTGGCGAGCACGCCCCAGAGCGCATGGCGGAAGCGTTGCGTGCCGCGGCGTTCGCGCCAGACGGCCAGATCGCGTTCGAGTGCGGCGGAGGCGGTGGAAAAGGGGATGTGCGCGAGTGCGGCGAGGAGCTCGGGGGCGAGCACGAGCGAGGGGGCGACGCGCCCGCTCGAAACGGGCACCGCGCGCCAGACGGCAGCGCAGCGGTCCCGCAGGGGGATGCGCGCGATCATGCGCTGGTTGAGGGCTTCGAACGATTCGATGCTGGACGGGGCGTCGGCGAGGAGATCGAGATCGCGCACGCCGGCCTCGAGCGTGTCGTCGTCGGCGGGGGTGAAGCGCGCAGAGAGACGGAGCGCCTCCGCGGCGATGTCGCCCTTCTCGCCCGTGGCGATGATGCTCCAGTGATTGACGGCGCTGGTGAGCGCGTTCTCGTCGAGCGGACGCACGCCGTCGCCCTGATACAGCGTGAGGATGGGTGCCTGCTCGCAGTCGATGATTGTCGTGGGGGTGAGCGCTTCCCAGCCGCCTGCGAGAAGGGCGGGGTCGGCGATGAGGCAGCGCGTGGCACCACGCAGCAGCAGCCACGAGACGAGGTGCATGTACGTTCGGGAATTCCACTGCGAGCCCGAACCGTCGAGTTCGGTCCACTGTCCATGCGGTACACCGGTCAGCCGCACGTCCCATCCCCGCTGGCGCACGAGCGTCTGCGCCTCGCTGAGCAGGGGAATGACGCGGCTGTCGGCGCAGAGCAGCGTGGCCCCGGTTGCGATGAGCGGCTGTAGGACTTCGGTGCGGGAATCCTCATGCAGCGCGGCGAGCAGGCGCAGGATGCGCGGCGGTTCGTCGGCGGCCAGTGATGCGTCGGTGATGTCCATCGTGTGCACGACCACGGCGCGGAGGTTTTCGCGGCGGTCGTCGCGTTCGAGCGCGAGCACGTCGCGCACGCCCGTGGCCGTCTCGTCTGCGATCCACGCAAGATGGCGCACGGGCATGACGAGCCGCGAGCGCACCGCGATCGGCAGCGGCACGCCGAAAACAGGAATATCGGATCCTGTATTCCTGTTCGAGGCCGCAAGGCCCGACGTGTCGTGGTGCAGCAGCGCCGGTGCGGCATCGTCGGACTGCAGCTGCAGCACGAACGCATCGATGTGTGTGCGGAGTCCTTCGACCACCGTGCGCCACAGCGGCGCATCGGGCAGCGGGCCGTCGACGACGATCAGACGGTAGGAGTGTTTGACGAAATGGCGCAGGACGCGATCGGCCTCCTTCGCGACGGTTTCGGGGGATGCTGCTGCTGCCGCCGACTGCCATGCGAGGGTGAGCACGGGCGCATTCGAGAGGGGAAGCGGACTGACGAGCTGCGAGGTATGCTCGCCCCAGACCCTGCGGGCGGCCTCCTCGATGCCGTGGATCGCGCCCTGACGGTCCAGCCACCGGGCCTGGACGGCGGCGTTGGGGGAGAGGATCAGACACTTCCACGACAGACGCACGAGCACGTCTTCAACGATCATGCGGCGCAGTGCCACCGCTGCGCAGGAGAGCACAGCATGCCGTGTGCCGCCGAGCGCATGCCGCACGATGGCATCGGCGGCACCGGCGCGGGTGTGTTCAAGGCTGCTGGTCTGCATGGAGCGAAAAGGTACGAAGCATCGGCGAAAGCGGAAAACCGAAAAAAAAAGACGCGCACATCACATCCTCACTGGTATTCGGATGTATGTCGTCCTATATTCAAGGATTCCATCATTCACACGCCACACTCGCTTCGCGGATCACGGTCTGCGAGCCCCTGCATGACGGACCTCAGCATCGGCACAGAGCGCCGGGCGTTTCCTCCGGGACGCATGCAGTCACACGGCGACACAGCTTCCCACGCGCTGCGGGAGCATCCGCGTAGCGCGGATTCGTCGCCGACTGATTCAGGACGATCACATGCACATCCGTTTCCTCCGCACGTTCCCCCTTCTCGCCCTGTGTGTCCTCGGGTCCGTCTCTCCGCTGTCGGCACAGCCCGCGAACGATCTCTGCGGTGGTGCCGAGGTGATTCCGTCGGCAGGACCCTTCCCCCATCTGACCGCGGTCACGAACATCGCATCGGCGGGCACGACGGGAGATCCCGGATCTCCTTCCTGCCAGACCTACGTGTCTCGCAGCGTATGGTATGCCTTTCGTCCCGCAGTGACGGCCTCGTACACGATCTCCTCCTGCGCGGCGCTCGGCGCCTCGACGACCGTTGTCGACAATGTGATGGCGATGTACGCGTCGGCGGGGGGGTGCATCGGACCTTTCACTCCGATTGTCGGAGGCTGCAATGACGACGGCTGCGGCGGGGGCTCGTATCATGCGACGATCACGCGGCGGCTGTCGAGCGACACGACGTACCATGTCGTTGTGTGGAAGTACGGCGTGACGGCACCGTCTGCCGGTCAGGCGGATGTGCAGCTGCGCGTGCAGCGGCACGATCCTCCTTCGAACGACCGCTGTGCGGAAGCCATGCAACTCGCGCTCGATGTGCCTGCGCGCGGCAGCACGGCGTGGGCGGCCGACGATTACCGGCTGAGCGGACAGCTGTGCTTCACGGGTGTGCAGCAGATGGCATCGCCTGCCGCGGGCGGCGATGTGGTGTACACGTTCCGCGCACCGCTGGCGGGCGCGTACTCCTTCAAGGTGTCGCACTATGCGCTGTCGTCCGATCTGGTCGTGCACGTGGCCGCTGCATGTCCCGTCGGTGCCGCGCCCGCGACGGTCAACGCCTGCCTTGCTGCCTCGAACCGCTCGACCTCGAGTTCGAGCGAGGAGGTGCTCTGCGTGCCGCTCGCCGCCGACCAGCTCGTGTATGTGATTGTCGACGAGCACGGTGTCAGCGCAGGGAGCGACTTCCAGATCGAGGTGAACCGCTGCGTGCGCGAGGTCGAACCGAACAACGGACCAGCACAGGCGCAATCCTTCACCCAGGGCATCACCGGCGCGATCATTCCCTCCGGCGAAGCGGATGTCTACGCACTCGGCACGCATGCGGCAGGATCGCGCGTCTTCGCGATGGTCGACGGCTCGGCCGGCAACCGCACGGACTTCGATCTCCGCGTCACGACAGCGAGCGACGTGCTCGAATACGACGACGCCGACAACGACACGCCCTTCGGTTCGAACTCCGCGAACGTGTCGGGCACGCCACTGACGGGAGTGCCGGCGTTCCTGCGCGTGACGATGTACTCGGCCGGATATTTCTCCGAGCCCTATCGGCTCTTCGGCGTCGTGCAGCCTCCCCTCGTGCAGGCCGCCGCGGAGCAGGAGCCGAACAACATTGCGTCGGCCTCGTCGCACGCACCGGCCAACTACTTTTTCGGCACACTGGCGGGCGGCGCTCCCTCTGCCGATGTCGACTGGTACGGCTTCCTCGCGCAGGAGGGCGACCTGTTGCACATCGCGCTCGACGGCGATCCGCTCCGCGACAACACGCCGTTGAATGCCGCGCTGTCGTTGCATGCGGCGGATGGAACGATGCTGGTATCGGTCAACGATGGGAAGGCTGCTTCGTCGACCGCGGGCGGCGCGGGCAGTCTCAGTGCATCATCGCCGCATTCCCCGGGGGAAGCCCTCGTGCAGCGGGCGGCGTACTCAGGACTCTATCTGGTGCGTGTCGCGGCGGGATCGACCACGACGGGGGCCTCGGGCGCGGGCGACTACCTGCTGTCGATTGCGCGCAATGGCGCGATCGGGGGCGGGGGACTCCCGACCGATCTGGCGATCGCCACGTCGATGACGCGCGACACGATCATCTCGGCGACGACCGTCGTGCAGCGCATCGTCGTGCGGAATCTGGGTCCCGGTCCCGTCACCAATCTGGCCGTGCGCGACACGCTTCCTGAGTTTCTCGGTTTTCAGTCCGCCATTGTTCCTGCCGGGTGGTCGTTCAGCGCGCCGGTTGTCGGCGGCTGGGGCGAGCTTGCGGCGACGGGTGCGGCGCTGGCTGCGGGTGACTCTGCGGTGCTGCTCGTGACGCTGCGTGCGGATCCCTCGGTGCCGCATGGGCGGATGCTTCCGCTGTGCGTGTCGGTCACCGCACCGTCGTTCGATCCGGATCCTGCGAACAACGCGCGCTGCACGTCCCTCATCGCCGAGAACAGGACGCCGCGCATTGACGCATCCCTCGGCACGACGATGCTCGTCAAGGTCGGGTGTTCCGATGCGAAGATGGGGCGCAGTTTTGGACGCGCGTTCGTTGTCGGCAATGCGAGCAGCGCGTGGAATGTCGGAGCGATGGAGTGGTCCGCTGTGACCGCGTCGCCGAATCTGCGGCTGTTGCGCGCGGGCGGGGTCGAGGGTGATTCGCTGCAGATTGCGGTGGAGACGAAGGGGCTCGCGGCCGGGACCTATGTGCGTACGATCACCATCACGGCGCGCAACAGCGTGACGGGGGCGCCGGCGGAGAATTCACCACTCGTGCTCACGGTGCGGATCGAGCTTGAGCCGGTGGGCGGCGCGGTGGTGTCGCAGACGCAGGCGCTGCTCCCGGCTGTGTGGACGCCGTTCACGAATGCACTCGGGCAGGTGTATGCCGAGGCGCGCAGCAATGTGGGAGCGATCGACACCTTCACGGTGACCGTGCATCCTTGTGATGTTCCGGACGGATACGAGCGGCGCGCCTACGTGTACCGCTGGTTCACGCTCGCCGGTTCGACGTCGAATCCCGATGTGGACGTGCGGTTCTATTACACCGATACAGAACGGGCGATGTTCGCCGTGCATGATGCCGCGGCGCTGCGGGCGTTCCGCCAGGCGCCGGCGCTGGGTCCGTGGCACTCGACGTCGAGCGTGTCGGAACCGATGCTCTCGCGTGTGCACGTACGCAACGCCACGCAGCTCGGCGGCATCTGGGCGCTGGCCGCGCCGGCCGCCACCAGTGTCGATCCCTACCGCGGCGCCGAAGGCGGTGATGTGCAGGAGTCCTCTGCCGACGGCACCGTGCTCGACGCGCCACGCGGGGATGCGGTCCACGCATTCACATTGTCGCAGAACGCGCCGAATCCCATCATCCTCTCCCGTGCCAGTGTGGCGTCGATCGACTTCACGCTCGCGAAGGCGGGCGCCGTGCTGCTGACCGTGCACGACATGCTCGGCCGCACGGTGCGCACGCTCGTCGATGGCGAGCGCGACCGCGGGATGCATCGCGCCATGGTGTCGGCTGCGGGACTTCCGCCGGGTGCCTACGTGTACCGGCTTTCGTCGGCCGGCCGCATGCTGACCCGCACACTTCTGATCATGCAATAATTCCATTCCTCTCATTCACACGAGATCATCTTCCATGACCTTGTTCCCACCATTCCACTCTGCACAGGACGGACGACAGCCGCGGCTGCTCGTCTTCGGCATCCTGATCGCGATCGTTGCGGTGATCGCTCCCGTGTTCGCGCAGCAGCGCACGTCTGACGCTCCGATCCGTACCGGAGAGCAGGCCGCGACGCTCCGTCCCATTCCTCCCGTGGTATCCGCATCGCGCATCGACGCAAAGGCCGCATCCACACGGAAGTCACCCTCCGCGAAGAAGGCGGGAGGCACGAACACCGTGCAGGGCACGGGCGGGGGAGGAGACCGGATTCAGTACGTGCATGACCTCTCGATCGTGAAGAACGGCGACTACAGTCTTGCGGCTGTCATTGAAGATGAAATGGACTGCTTCATTGGGGGAACCATGGTGCAGCGGCTTCAGGCGACCGGCGCAGGCAACAACTACGACAAGACATGGACCAACTCTCTCAACTGGCAAGCCAAGTCCCTGATTACGGTCACGTTTTTTACCGGTCCGAGCGAGTCGATGACGTTCACGCGTTCATACTCGTACAGCGACGGGGCGTCGTGCAGTGGCTCTGATTCCGATACGGATCCTGGTGCGACCGATGCAATGAAGACGCCGACGGGCCTGTCGGCGACGAACGGAACAAGCGACAAGTACGTCACTCTGACATGGACGAAGGCGACGCAGCATCCCGACAACCTGCATCGCTACTACATCTACCAGGTCGTGGGTGGCATCGAACAGTACCTCGGAGAAGTGCTGGGTACGAACGGCTCGGGCGGCACGTACACCTACACGCATGCAACGACACCCGGTACCACGAATTCCTACCGCGTGAAGACTCGTTCGGACATCAATGGAAAGGTTTCGACGCCGGCGAGCATCACCGGTTCCACGCGTGCATTCGATGTGCCGACGAACGTGCTGGCCAGTGATGACACCTACGCCGGGTACGTACACGTGACCTGGAGCGGCACCTCCGCGTACGCCAACCGCTACCGGATCTATCGTGACGGTCTGCTGATCGCGACGCTGGCCGACACCGCACGGGCGTACGACGACACCGACATCGAGGACAATCAGACCTACGCGTACACCGTACGCGCATACAGCACCGTCGGTCCCGATTCCTCCGCGGCGAGCGTCGCCGACAACGGTCGCGCCTTCCCCGTGCTGCCGATGGCCAGCGACGGTGGTTTCTACAACCGTGTGAAAATCTCCTGGTCGAACCTGTCGTCTGTCGCCGACGAGATCAAGCTCTTCCGCGACGGCGAGGAACTCGGCGTGATCAGCTCGAGCGCGAACGCGTTCTATGATTACGATGCCGTTCCCGGACGTATCTCGCGCTACGGCGTCGCACCCGTGGTCGGCGGTGTGACCTATCTGCCTGCGCAGGAATATGGATACATCCGTCCCAAGGGCAAGATCGAGGGCCATGTACAGACACGCACGCTGGCCGGGATCGACAGCGTCGATGTCAGCGCCTTTCCGACACCCGACACGATTCGGCATGCACTCGCCTTCGACGCAGACGACGACAACATGTCGGTGCTGCGCCGCGGTGGTCATGGTTCCACCGATTCGATGACCGTCGAGTTCTGGATGAACAAGGACGTCACCGGCACAACAGATGACTACATCATCGACAAGTACGACAGTGGGTCGGGCTTCCGCCTCTGGGTCAACGGTGCGACGCTGCACTTCCAGGCGAACGCGGGCACGACGAGTCATGCCGTTCTCAACAGCGGCTGGCACCACGTGGCCGTCGTTGTGACGCCGGTCCTCTATCGCGTGCTGGTGGATGGCGTCCAGGTCGCCTCCCAGGCGGGATCCTGGGCATGGACCGACATCGCCGGGCAGCTTGTGGTCGGCAATCAGAGGGGAAGCTTCGTCAACGGCTTCGGTGGTGCGCTCGACGACATTCGTATCTGGCGCACCGCGCGCACGGATGTCGAGATCCGCTCGGCGATGCATCAGCAGCTCAACGGCAGCGAACAGGGACTTGTCGCCTACTGGCCGTTGCAGCACAGTGCGGCGCGTAACGACATCGCCGGAGACTATGCACTGGGCCAGGGCTTCCATGCTCGCATCAGCGGCGCCGTGCGTGCGACCAGCATGCCTGACATTCGTCCGAGGGCGTTGACCGATGCCTCGGGATTCTATTCGATCCGTGACCTGTATTTCGGAGAGACGGGCGACTTCGCCGTCAAGCCGTTCAAGGCGCGCCACGGCTTCAAGCCCGACTCGCTGAATCGATCCGTCGACATCAACACTCCCGTGGTCACTTCGGTGAACTTCACCGATACGACAGCCTTCGGCATCGAAGGCCACGTGAAATTCGCTCCGATCGCAGGCAGCATGGATTCCTGCGCCGTCGAGGGTGTGGAGATATGGTTGGACGGTCGCGCCACGGGCATCGTCACCGATGCAGACGGCTCCTTCGCGATCTCGGTTCCCGATGCAGGGGTCTACACCGTGTCGGTCAAGTACTACGATCACACGTTCTCACCCTCGAGCATGAAGCTGGCTGTGACCGACAACGTGAGTGGCCTTCGTTTCACGGATATGAAGACGAGACAGCTCACCGTGAACCTCCGCGGAGGGTCTGAACACTGCAATATTCCCATCGGTGGCGGTACGATTACCGTGCAGGCACTGGGCACGGGCACGTCTCAGAGTCCGGCGGCCTGTCTTGCAATCAATAATGCCCTGATCGCCGCGAACGGAGATTACACGCTCGTCCTGCCCGCACAGCGGTACAAGGTCATCGTCGATCCGGACTACATCGACGCCGGCGTATCGAGCGCGCCGATGGAACAACTCGTCGACTTTGTCAGGGAGAGGAATGTCGTGTCAGTGAACACGTCGGTCACACCGCCCGACACCCTGTTTGTCGCCTCCGATGTAGCGCGGAAGTTCCAGTTCCGTGCGCGACCGGTGATGACCGTCGACGGATTCCCCGATCCCCTCGGGTGCAATCCCCCGCAACTCGTCCTCGGACAGTTCGAGAAATATCTGATGCGTGTCGAGCTCAACGAGTCCTACAACTATCGTGATCCGTCCAACCCCGATGTCTGTCCCGTTGATTCGGGTGTGGTGCTGGTGAACTTCACGTACAGCGCCGGCAATCAGATCACCGACACGCTGCGCATCATCAATGGCGTGGGCTATCATCTCACCGTGGCAAACGCGTTTTCCAGTGCGGATGTACGTGCGGTCGTGCTCAATGCCGAGGGCACCGTCTTCGCAGGCGCGAATGGCGGCGACGCCATTTACAGCTCCTCCGACAAGGGCAGGAACTGGACAGGCGTCGGGTTGGAACTGGCGAACAAGGCTGTCCGTGCGATGGCCGTGCGTTCCGACGGTGCGCTCTTCGCCGGCACCGCCGGTGGCGGCGTCTATCGTTCCACCAACAAGGGTGCGAACTGGGATCCCTACAACTTCGGGTTCGACGATGCGAACATCCGTTCGATCGCAACCGACGATTCCATCCTGTTCGCCGGCACATCCACGGGTGTCTACGCATTCCGCAAGACCGGCGATGTGTGGAGGAAATCGGTAACCGGTATGACCAACGCGGATGTCAACGCCGTACTGTTCGCAGGCGGACGCCTGTATGCCGCGACCGCGGGAGGCGTGTTCAGCTCGGACGACAGCGGGGGAACATGGGCACACCTGTCGAATGTACTCGGGGGCACGGCCACGCACGCACTCGTGCGCAACGCGGCAGGTGATCTCTATGCGGGCACGGACAATGGCGTCTATCGGCTTCCCACGGGCAGTTCCACCTGGGTGCTCGTCGCTACGGGACTCCCATCCGCGCGTGTGACTGCTCTGGCGGTGCACGTGAATGGCGATCTCTATGCCGGGACCGCCGGGTCGGGCATCTATCGTTCCGCGAATGCTGGTGCAAGCTGGATCGGCGTGAATACCGGTCTGCCGAATCTTCAGGTCAGTGCAATCGCGACGGATGCATCGGGCCGCCTGTACGCGGGCACGCGAGGCAGTGGTGTCTACATGTCGACCAACAACGGCCTGCGCTGGCTCGATGCCAGCATCAAGGGCTACACGCTCGAACCCGGTGTTCCAAACATCACCGGCGGCGGGGCGCATCCCTATCAGAAGCGGTACGAGTTCACCGCGTTCACCACGACGCACACCGTGCAGGAATCTTTCTGGGCCGTGGTTGTCGGAAACCGTCAGCGTTCACCGCTCTTCGTCACAAAGACCCCCGAGCTCCCGCTGCTGATCCTCCGCGATCCGCCGGGTGACGGGAGTTCGAGCTTCTGGGAAAAGGGAAAGAAGATCGCACAGTCGTATTCGATGAAGACCGAGTATGAAGGTGCAGGCGGCCTGTATGCGGACGTGCATATCGGCATCGGTGCCGACGTCCCCTACATCGGCAAGACAGGTGCTTCCGTGCACGTCGTCGGCAAGGCGGGTGTCGGTGGCGGCAGGGCAACAGACAACACGGTCACCGTTGAGTGGGAAGCCAAGGAACGCATCTCCACTGCCGACGACGTGCTCGGTGTGAGCACCGGCGGCGACGTCTTCATGGGAGCTGCAATGAACGTCGTCTTCTCGAAGACGGACGTCATCGACTACGACACCACCAATTGTGCGGTGCTTCCCTCTGAATCCATCACCTGGGGTACACAGGGTTTCGCGACGACCTATGTCTACACCGAGACGCACATCCGCAACGTGCTCATTCCCTTGATTACGAACCTGCGTGACGTGGCGCTGACCGACAGTGCCCGCATCAGTCTGCAGAACGATCTCGACGTCTGGAACCAGACACTCGCGCTCAACGACAGCCTCAAGCGCGTGGCGACATTCAAGCGCAACATTTCCTTCAGTGCCGGTGCACCGTATACGGCCGAGGAGACGATGACCACGGATTCCGTCTCGACGATCAACTGCAAGATATGGGTCGAGGCCGAAGCCGCACTGGCGCTCCGCATCTATGCTGGAGCGGCAAACGAGAAGGAGTTCGGCATCTGGGGGAACTTCCAGTGGCTCACCGGACGCGACACCGTGACAACGAACTCGGAAAGTGTATCAACGGGCTACACGCTCAATGACGACGATGTCGGTGATTATTACAGCGTCAACATCAAGGAGGATCCGGTCTACAAGACACCGGTATTCGACCTGGTGGCAGGTGCGTCGAGCTGTCCCTACGAACCGGGGTCCACGCCCCGCGAGGATCCGACCATCTCGATCGATCCGACCATCGCCTTCGACATTCCGCCCGACGAGGCGGCGACATTCACCCTGACGATCGGTAATCAGAGTCAGACCGACGAGGCCCGCTATTACAACCTCTACGTGACGCAGACCTCGAATACCGAGGGTGCGATCATCCGTGTCGGCGGTGTCGTGCTCGAGGACTATCTCCAGTACTATGTCGAGCCGGGCCAATCGGTGAAGGCGACCGTGACCGTCGAACGCGGACCCATCGCCTACGACTACAACAATCTTGAGTTCTGGATCACGTCGTTCTGTGACGATTGGCAGATCTCCGGCACACAGCGCTTCAGTGTGCACTTCCTCAACCAGTGCAGCAAGTCGACGATTGTCGAACCGGCCAACAACTGGCTGGTCAACCAGTCGAACAACGACAAGCTGAAGATCGTCCTGACCGACCTCGAAAAGGACAAGATCGGCGACGGCATCCGCCTCGAGTACCGGAAGATCGGGACGTCGAAGAATTGGATCGAGGCCAAATTCATTCCGAAGAACGAGGTGGTGGATCAGAAGTTCGCGCTCTTCGAGACCGAGTGGGACATCCCTTCGAACGTGACGGACGGAACCTACGAACTGCGCGTGCGCGTCAACTGCACCACGCAGCTCGGCGGTGGCACCACGTATTCGAACGTCGTGACCGGCACGATCAACCGCACGGCCCTTGCGCTCTTTGGCACGCCCGAGCCGCGCGACGGCATCCTCAACTTCGGTGATCAGATCGCGGTGGTGTTCAGCAACGATCTGGATTGTGCCGAGATTTCCGTTGCGAAGAACATCGAGTTGATGTTCCTCGACGACAGCACGATCGTGCCCGTCGACAGCATCCGCTTCGACTGCAAGGGCAACACCCTTGTGATCATGCCGGAGATTTCGCTGCGTCGCATGCAGAACCGGATGATCCAGGCCACCGTGTACGGACTTATCGACATCAATGGAAATCCCCTCATCGCTCCCGTTGTCTGGTCGTTCCGCGTCAATCAGAACAGTTTGATCTGGGAGACGGCGAACGCGACCGCGACGACCTTCGAGGGTGCCGGCACGAGTGTGACCGGAACCCTGCGCAATGTCGGTGGCAAGATGGAAACTTTCGTCCTGGGTCCGACCCGCGAGTGGCTCGTTCCCATCACAACGACGGGCACGCTGCCTCCGGCCGGCACGCAGGACGTGCGATTCGTGATCAGCGACAAGCTGAATCCCGGCACCTATCACGACACCGTCTACGCCCATACCGGCGACGGCGACGAGCCCTTCTACATCGAGGTGCGCGTTCTGCATCGCCCGCCGCAGTGGACGATCGATCCCTCGCGCTACCAGCACAACATGGAGATCACCGCGCAGTTCCTCATCGACACGGTGTTCTCGACCGATGCCAACGACATGGTCGCCGCGTTTGTCGGCAACGAATGCCGCGGCATCGCCACCATGCAGTATGTGCCGTCGCTCGACGCATATCGCGCGTTCCTCTCCGTCTACGGCGACGGACGCTCGACCGAGACCGTACGCTTCCGCGTATGGGATGCGTCGAAGGGACGGGTGCATCACATGATCGAAACCTTCGTGTTCGATCAGACGGCATCGCATGGCACGCTGCTTTCCCCCGTCATTCTGCATCCGTCCGCCACCGAGCAGAGCATCATGCTCGACAAGGGGTGGAACTGGATTTCGCTCAACACGCGGGGGACGAACATGACGCCGAACGCCGTGATGGCCAACACGCCCGCCAGTGTCGGCGACGTGCTGAAGGGCCAGACCGACTATTCTCAGTACGCGGGTGGGTCGGGCTGGGTCGGCAGTGTCGACTCGATGCGGATCGGCCGTGCCTACAAGCTCTACATGGCGAGCGAGAGCTCGTTGCGCCTTGTCGGCACGCAGGTGCCGGCAACCACGCCGCTGCCCGTATCGAACGGCTGGAACTGGATCGGCTACCTGCCGGTGCGGATGACGGGGGTGAATCAGGCGCTCGCCACGCTGTCGGCGGCAACGGGCGACCGCATCAAGGGTCGCAACGGTTTCGCGCAGTTCAACGGCATCGGCGGCTGGCAGGGCAGTCTCGGCACACTCACCCCGAATCAGGGGTATCTGCTGAAACTCGGGACGGCGGGGACGCTCACCTATCCCGACGTGGACGGATTCTGGCCGGGTCGTCGCGGCGGCAACCAGCTTGCATCGTTCGATGCGGGTGCGGGTGCTGCGGTCGCGGCTCCCGAGTGGACCGTGGATCCCACGCGCTTCGAGCACACGATGAACGTGACAAGTTCCATCGTGATCGATGCTACCGTGTCGAACCACGCACAGGATCTGCTCGCGGTGTTTGTCGGCGACGAGTGTCGTGGTGTTGCGCGGCCGGTCGAGGTCGACGGGCGCATCCTGCACTTTCTGACCGCGTACGCGAACACGGAAAACGAGGCGCTGTCGTTCCGCATCTATTCGGCGGAGCATGACTCGGTGTTGACTGCAACCCAGAGTCTGTCGTTCACGGCCGACGCCGTCTATGGCGATCCGCTCACGCCCTATGACGTGCGTGTGCAGACAACCGTGACCACTGTCGAATCCGCGGTACCGACGAGTCTCGTGCTCGAGCAGAACTACCCGAATCCCTTCAATCCCTCGACGACCATCTCCTTCCAGCTGCCTGTGGCGGGGCATGTGTCGCTGAAGGTGTTCGACGTGCTGGGCAACCAGGTCGCCGTGCTGCTCGACGGCAAGCTGGGTGCGGGTCGTCACTCGCTGCCCTTCGATGCGAGCGGGTTGCAGAGCGGCCACTACAGCTACCAGCTGACGGTGGGTGCGGTGACCGAGACGCGGAAGATGCTGCTGGTCAAATAGCAGATCGCTCCCTATGTTCTGAACGGACGCCGGACACCCGGCGTCCGTTTTTTTATGATATATTTCAAGATTCTCCGAATCGAATCGAAGGTTGTCATGATCCAGTCGCAGATCCCGTCCATTGTCCCCGTTTCGAAGACGGCTTCCCCGCATGGGGCGCGTCGAGCCACCGCTGCGCAGACGCGGTGCGGTGCGGCAGCATCCCTCCTCGTCCTCTTCCTTCTGTGTACGGTCACGCCGATCCTGCATGCGCAGTCGGGATCGGTGCTGATCAGCGAGTTCGCCACGCGCGGGGGTGCGGTGGGGAATGCGGCGGGGGAATTCGTCGAGCTCTACAATCCCTCGCCGGTGAACATCGACATCTCAGGCTGGAAGCTGCAGTATCGCTCGGCGGCGGGATCGTCGTACTCGCCGATCGCCACATTGCCGGTGGGCAGCGTGATCAAGGCGCGGTCGTACTTCCTGCTCGTGGGACCGACCTGGGGCGGCACGCCGGCGGGCAACGCGTCGTGGACAGGGTCGGGCATCGCCGACAACGGAGGCCTCCGACTGGTCAATGCGGCGGATGTGGAGATCGACCGGGTGGGATACGGCACCGGCAATGACCCCAAGGTGGCGGCGGCGCCGAATCATGGCGACGCGGCCAACGACAACAGTGTCGAGCGCAAGGCCTCGGCCGCGTCGACCGCGGCGACGATGGCCGCGGGAGGTGCCGAGCAGCACGCGGGCAACGGGTACAACAGCAACAACAATGCTGCGGATTTCATCGTCCGCACCACGGGTCGCGATCCCCAGAACGCTGCGAGCGCCCCCGAGCCGCGCAGCGATGACGGTTCGGGCACGGCCCGCACGATACGCACGGCGATGCGCGCAGGCGAGATCGGCGATGTGCCGATCATCTATCGTCGCGACCCCGCCTATGCGGTCACGAGTCTGAAGATTGTCGTTCCGGCGGGCTTCACGTGGTCGCGCGATGCAGCGGATGTGGATGTTTCCGCACAGAGCAACACGTCGGTGATCGAAGATTCGGTGTTCGTCGAGAACATCGCCTTTGCGAACGATTCCCTCACCATCACCCTTGCGAATCTGACCGCACCCTCCACCACCAGTTCCTACCCCTTCATGGTGTACAGCCGCGGCAGTGCGGGATCGTACTTCCCGCTGCAGACGCAACCGAGCGTGCTTGTTTCGGGCGCGCCGATTCCGATCGCCGAAGCGCGCGCCAACGACGCGTCCGGTGTGCCGGTGCTGCTGAACCAGTTCGTGACCGTCGACGGCATCGTCACGGTCGGCAATCAGTTTGGCGCGCCTGCCTACATGGAGGATGCCACCGGAGGCGTCGCGGTCTACGCGTTCGACTTCTCCGATCAGGTGCAGATCGGTGAGGAAGTCACCGTGACCGGAAAGGTGACGCATTTCAACGGACTGACTGAACTGGTCGAGGTCATGATCGAGGCGAAGCTGCCGCCGAGCGGCGAAGTCGCGCCACGGGTGGTCACGATCGCACAGCTGCTGGCCGATGGCGCCGGGGGACGCGAGCAATTCGAGAGCGGACTCGTGCGCATCAACGGCGTGACGGTCAATACGCAGACGTGGACGGTGAACGGCTCGGGCACGAACTACAAGATCACGGATGCGACCGGTGAGATGGATGTACGCATCGACAACAATGTCGACCTTGCAGGCACGCCGGCCCCCGGAGGAAGCTTCGACATCGTCGGCATCGTCAGCCAGTTCAAGAATGCGAGTCCGTACATCGGCGGCTACCAGCTCATGCCGCGCATGAAGCGCGACATCATCGCGACGGGTCCCGGCATCACCACCACCCCGATCGAGACCGACATCACCCCGACATCGGTGACCCTCGCATGGCAGACCGGGAAGTCTGCTGCATCCCACGTGCGCTATGGCGTGACCGATGCCTACGAGGCCGGCATCGCAGCGGGCGGTGGCGCGGGCACCGAACACGAGGTCACAATCACGGGACTCTCGCCGGCAACCATCTACCGTGTGCAACCCTTTTCGATCGCGGCAGGTGACACCAGCTTCGCACAGCCCTTCTTCGTCTCCTCCGCATCGGCGACCTCGACCGGCGCGCTGAACGTGTACTTCAACCGCAGCGTCGAATCGTCGTTGCTGCCGTCATTCCCCGCCCAGGGCAACCAGAACCTGAAGAACCGCCTCCTCGACCGCATCGATCGGGCCGATTTCAGCATCGACCTCGCGCTCTACAGCCTGAGCGGATCCGTCGGCGACGAGATCGCCTCCTCGCTCATCGCCGCACACAATCGAGGCGTGAAGATCCGCATGATCTTCGAGGCCGACAACGCGAACACTGCCGCGATCCGGGCCCTTCGCAACGCAGGCGTGCCGCAGATCGTCGATTCCTTCGATCCCCTCAACGCGGGGGCGGGACTCATGCACAACAAGTTCGTCGTCATCGACGGCCGCGACCGCTCGAGCGACACCGACGACTGGATCATCACCGGGTCGTGGAATCCCACCGACCCCGGCACCGACAACGACGCCCAGAATGTCGTCGAGATTCAGGATCAGTCCCTCGCCGTGACGTACACGAAGGAATTCGAGGAAATGTGGGGATCCGCCACGGCCACACCGAACAGCACGGCAAGCCGCTTCGGCGTGCGGAAGCGTGCCGACACGCCACGTCGCTTCGTGGTGGGCGGCATCTGGATGGATGTGCACTTCAGTCCGAGCGACCGCACGAACGATTATCTGCTGCGGACGATCCGCGGCGCCGCACGCTCGATCTACTTTGCGCTGCTCACCTTCACCCGCGACGACCTCGGGCAGGAAATGCTCGCGGCACACCGCGCCGGCAAGACCGTGCGCGGTGTGATGGACAACAGCAGCGACCAGGGCTCCGAGTTCGCGTTCTTCCAGACCAACGGCATGGATGTGCTGCTGAAAAAAGGACTCTCTGGTCTGCTGCACCACAAGTACATGGTGGTCGATCCGGAGACAGCGTCCGGTCGTGTCGTGACGGGTTCGCACAACTGGTCCAACGCCGCCGAATTCGCGAACAACGAGAACACCATCGGCATCGCGAGCGCCGCCGTCGCACGGCAGTTCGTGCAGGAGTGGTATCGTCGCTACCTCGATGCAGGTGGAGCGGGCTCGGTCGTGCTCGGAGTGTCCCGCGAACCGTCTGCCGCAGCGTTCGCGCTCGCCGCGCCCTGGCCGAATCCCGCCATGGCCTCGACCGGGATCGCGTTCACGACTACATCGATGCTCCCTGCACGCCTGGCGCTCGTCGACGCGCTCGGTCGCGAGGTTGCAGTGCTGACCGATGGTGTCGTCGATGCCGGTCGCTGGCAGTATCGGATCGATGTGTCCGCGCTCCCCGCGGGTGTGTATCAGGTGGTGCTGACGCAGGCGGGACGCACGGCCGTGCGT
>JAEYUG010000007.1 GCA_023432805.1 Bacteroidota bacterium
GCTGCAGGCAGGTGCGCCGACGGTGCTCGCCACCAGGGTGCCGTCGCAGGTGGCTTCCGATGTGATGCGCGCGGTACGCGCGAACGGGGGCGAGGTTGCGCATCATGCGGACTGCGGCATCCTCGTCTTCGGGGCGGCCGCCCCGCATCCCCTCATCGGCAATGTGACGATCGTGACCGCCGGTACGGCGGATCTTCCCCTCGCACGCGAGGTCGAACTGGTCTGCACGGCGCTGGGCAGTGCGGTGCACCGCATCACCGACATCGGCGTGGCGGGGGTGCACCGGGTGTTCGATGCGCTCGAGGCGCTGCGCGCGGCACACGTGGTGGTGTGTGTGGCGGGGATGGAGGGGGCGCTGCCGTCGGTGGTGGGGGGACTCGTCTCCGCGCCGGTGATTGCGCTGCCGTCGAGTGTGGGGTACGGTGTGAATACGGGCGGGTACAATGCGCTGCTGAGTTCGCTCGGAAGCTGCGTGCCCGGACTGGTCACGGTGAACATCGACAATGGCGTGGGGGCCGCGGCAGCTGCGCATCGCATCAACCTGTTGGCCGTGCGATGAGTCTGGCGCACCGCTTCGACGCGCTGCTCGCGCGCGCAGCGACGGAGGGGACGCGTACGGGACGCAATCTCGTGGCGTTCTCGGGTGGTGTCGACAGCAGTCTGGTCGCCCTGCTCGTGCACGAGTCCTTCGGCACGCGTGCCACGGCCTGCCTCGGCGTGTCGGCCTCGCTGCCCGCAGAGCAGGAGGATCTCGCCATGCGCATCGCCGCGCACATCGGCATCAGGCTCGAACGCGTCGCGACACGCGAGGGGGAGGATGCGGAGTATGTCGCCAACCGGGGCCTGAGCTGTTATGTGTGCAAGTCCGTGCTCTACGACACGATGCATGCCATCGCCCGCGACGCCGAGCAGGCGGGAGGCGTGTTCGTGCTCTACAACGGCACGAATGCGGATGATTTCGCAGACGAGACACGTGTGGGGCTGCGCGCCGCACACGAGCGCGGTGTGGTGAGTCTGCTGCGCGATGTCACCAAGCACGACGTGCGCGCTCTGGCCCGGCATGTGGGACTTCCGAACTGGGAGCACGCCGCCGCCCCGTGCCTGCGGTCGCGGCTCGCGTCGGGCGTCGCGGCGACATCCGATCATCTCGCGCGCGTGGCCGAGGCCGAGCGCCGCGTTCGAGCGCGCAGTGCAGCGGCGGTGCATGAGAATCTGCGCGTTCGGCATCTGGCCGGCGACGCGGCTGCGATCGAGGCCGACGCCACGCTGCTCGCCCGCCTCGATGTGGATGCCTGCACGGCCGATCTGCACGCACTGGGATTCACGTCGGTCGCGCTGCGCGTCTTCGCATCGGGATCCGTCGCCGCATCTCCTCCGGCCGGCATGCCCGGTCCTGCTGCGCAGAAAAAGGAGTAGAGGATGCGTTTTTCCGAATTGGCCGCGGTCAAGGATGTCGTGCTGTTCGACGGTGCGATGGGAAGCGAGCTGGAACGCCACGGTGTTGAGATCGCCTTGCCGCTCTGGAGCGCGCACGGGTTGCTCCGTGCGCCGCACATGGTGCGCAACATCCACTTCTGGTATCTGCATGCGGGTGCCGACGTGCTGACCACGAATACGTTTCGCACGAATCCCCGCGCGCTCGCACACGCCGGCATGGCGGAGCGGTGGGAGGAACTGACGCTTCGCGCGGTGGAGTTCGCCTTCGAGGCGCGCGAGCGTTACCGGGTCTGGCGTCCCGTCTGTGTGGCGGGATCCATTGCGCCGGTCGAGGATTGCTACGCGCCTGAGCGCGTGCCGGGAGACGCCGAGCTCGACGACGAGCACGGCCGCTTCGCCGAGACGCTCATGCTGGCGGGGGTCGATCTGCTACTCGGTGAGACCATCGGCACCGTACGCGAAGCCGCTGCGGTTGCGCGGGCCTGTGCCGCCACGGGTCGCGAGTATGCGATCTCACTGCTCACCCGCGGTGCCGACCGGCTGGTCTCGGGCGAGCCGGTCGCCGAAGCGGTCGACGCCGTGCTCGCCGTCGCTGCCGCTCCCCAATGCCTGCTGCTCAACTGCGCACCCGCTGCGACGATGCACGAGCCGCTCACCGTGCTGCGTGACGCGGTGCGCGCGCATGCGGCCGCGCGTGCAGCCGCGCCTGCGCAGCTTCCCATCGGATGCTCCGCGAACACCGGCAATCCGTTTGACAGCGCGGCACCCGGGACAGACATCCCCACATACACCGACTGCGCCAATGCGTGGCACGCGCTCGGGGCGCGCGTGATCGGCGGGTGCTGCGGCACGACGCCCGAATACATCGCCGCGCTCGACGCGCGGTTCAATCCGCATGAAGAGAGCGAGACGAACGCATGAGAACGTACAGCACCCCATCGACGGCGCGCGCAGCCGCTGCGATCGTCGCACTTCTGCTCGTCGCGACATCGACGCTGCGGGCACAGGACACGCCGCGCGAGTGGATACTCGGGCTGCATGCCGACGCGACGAAACTCTTCAGCGACTTCTCCGACAACCGTTTCTCGAGCGGCGGCGCGCTCTCGCTCAAGCGCTACGTGCGTCCCCTCGGCGGCGATGCCGTCTACGGCGCGGTGTCGCTCGGGTTATACGACGCGCAGTGGATGGTCACACGGGAATTCTTCACGGTGTACGACACCACCAGCGCGCGCATCGGAGACAAGCATCGCGTCTTCATGATCCCGATCGACGTCGAGGCGCAGTGGCGCCGCCGCATCGGTCCCGATGCCGAGCTGTTCCTCGGGACGGGACTTTCGCTTCTGTACTTCTCGCCGCAGAATCCCAACGGGCAGGGACTCGACCGCAGGCAGGATCGCTACGGGCACTGGACACTCGCGGTGCCGCTCACCGCAGAGTTCGACTTCATGCTCTCCGACAGGCTCGCCCTGCAGTTCCGTTCGACCATGCGCCTGACGCTCACCGATTACCTCGACGGCTTCCAGGCCGGTGACGGCAACGACCACTTCCTCACCGTGGGACTCGGCATCAGCTATTCCTTTCCCGAGCCTGACAGCGACCCCGATTTCGACGGACTCTCCACACGTGCGGAGCGCAGCATCCATCGGACAGATCCCCACAACGCCGATACCGACGGCGACGGCCTGCGTGACGGCGATGAACTCGTGCGAGGCACGGATCCCCGAGCGGCGGATACAGATGGGGATGGATTGTCGGATGGCGAGGAGGTGATGCGATGGGCGACCAATGCACTGGCGCGCGACACCGACGGCGATGGCCTCGGCGACCTCGAGGAAGTCGTGCACGGCACCTCCCCCCTGTCTACCGACAGCGACGGCGACGGACTCAACGACAAGGTTGAGCTGGCGCGTGGGACCGATCCGCGCAACCGCGACACCGATGGCGACGGGCTGCCCGACGGACTCGAGAATGTGTCGAGTCCCTTGCTGCGCGACAGTGATGGCGACGGTCTGAACGACGAGCAGGAACTGCTCGAAGGGCTGCGTGCGACGGATGAGGATTTCGACAAGGACGGATTGTACGACGGGCTCGAGCTGCGCATCGGCACCGATCCGAAGAAGCCCGATACCGACAATGATGGTGTGAGCGATTATGCGGAGCACTACGGGTTGATGACCAATCCCCGTCATCCGGACAGCGACGGCGACGGAGTGGCCGATGGATCGGATCCTTCACCGCTCGACCGCACGCCCCTGAATCCCGCGCGCAACGTGAGCTGGACGCTCTCCCGCCTCTTCAAGCTCGAGGAGCATGTGGATGAAACCTCGAAGGCCTATCTGTTGCTGCTGCACCTGATTCGTAGCGCGCCGCGTGAGATGCTGTTCAACATCGACATCGCGGTCTACGGTCCCACCTCCGCGATCGCCGACGCCCGGCGCCGCGCACTGGAGGCGCTGCTCAACAAGCAGATGCTGGAATGGAGCAGGGTGACGGTGTCGCTCTACAGCGAGGTGCGCGGATCGGGACTCACCGATGCGCGTCTCGTCTATGTCTGGAAAA
Source organism: Bacteroidota bacterium (assembly GCA_023432805.1). GTDB lineage: Bacteria > Bacteroidota > Ignavibacteria > SZUA-365 > SZUA-365 > JAEYUG01. The sequence goes on from JAEYUG010000007.1 coordinate 3,997, forward strand.
CCGGTGTGAAGTAGGGATTACGAGAAACGCACGATGACGAGGGTCATGTCGTCGTGCGGCTGCTCGCCACCGACATGCGTAGTGACGGCATCGACGATGGCGTGACGGATGCTGTCTGCGCTGCCCTGTGCGTGCGCACGCACGATGTCGCCGACGGACTCGATCGTGAATTCCCGGCCCGACGCGTCGAAGGCTTCGACGATGCCGTCGGTGAGCAGCGCGCACACATCGCCGACGCCGGGTGTGATCGTGCATTCTTCGAGGGATTCTCCGAAGCGCGTGAGGTCGAGTCCTGCCCCGATGCCATCGGGGCGGTAGTAGGCGATCCGCTCCTCTGCGGCGACATAATGCACGAGTGGCAGATGACCGGCGCGCAGGAACGTGCAGCGATGTTCCGACAATTCGACGCGCAATCCGGCGAGTGTGACGAATACCTGGCGTTCGGTGTAGTCGAAGATCTGGGTGTTGAGACGCACGAACAATTCCCACAGCGATGGTTGATAGGAGTCGATGGCCCGCACGACGCCCTGGATGCGCGAGAGGTAGAGCGCGGCGGGCGTTCCCTTGCCCGACACGTCGCCGACGAGAAAGGTGATGGCATCGTGATGTGCCAGGAAGTCGTAGAAGTCGCCGCCGACCTCCTGGGCGGGGATCGAGGCGGCAGACACGTCGATGCCGGGGAACACCGGCACGTCGACCGGCAGCGCGCCGAGCTGGATGCGCCGTGCGATCTCGAGTTCACGCCGCATGCGTTCCTGCTCCTTGGCGCCTTCGTAGAAGTCCATCACCACCATCGCATCGGCGATGTTGATCGCGAGATTGTTCAACAGTTCGACATCGTCGCGGGTGTAGTTCGTCTCGGCCTTCTTGCCGCCGAGTGCCAGCAACGCCTCGATGCGGCGGTCGACGAACACGGGCACGATGAACTCGACGCCGTCGGCGCGCACGCGTTCATCGAGGCCGAGGTTGGCGGCGGCTTCCGCACCGCCCTTGTCGGTGAGTTCCGCGAGCCAGGCGGCATCCGAGGCGAGGGATCCCGCGAGCGCTTCCCCCACAACGAGACCGTGGGTGGCGGAGATGTCGAAGCGTCCGTTGTGGCGCCATGCGAGCGCGGCACCGGTCAGGTGCATGATCGCGGTGACGTCGCGCACGACTTCGTCGGCGAGGGACTGCCGGTCGGAGTAGCGTGTCGAGAGGTGGGAGAAATCCTGCAGTGCGCGCCGGTAGTCGTACGAGGTGCGATGGAAGACGCGGTCGATGCGGCGTCGCAGCGCACGACGCGAGAGAACGATGAGCCCCGTCGCGGCGATGCCGAGCATGATGAGCATGCCCTTCTCGACGACGAGCTGGCGTTCGTACGGCAGCGCGTCGAGACGCACGATCTCGACCGAGCGCGTGCTGAGGTCGAGGATGGGGATGTTCCATGCCGCGTTCGCGAGAATGTTGACGGCGACGAAGGCCGCGACGAGCGTGAGGAAGTCGAGCACGACGACGAGCACGCTGTAGAGCGAACTCTTGCGAAATACGACGTAGAGGTCGAAGAGGCGGTAGCGGACGACGGTCGCGAAGAAGAGCAGCGGTACTGCTGCGACGATGATGTAGAGGGCCTGCAGGGTCTCGATCGAACTGCCGAGCGCGAGGAGGATGAAGAAGACCAGCGTGCTGATGCCGGCCCACTTGATCATGCGGGACCTGGACGCGTAGTCGGGATTGCGCTGTGCGCGGAACCCCAGATGCATGGACACTTCCATCGCAGCGATGAGCATCAGGGTGATGCCGACGTTGAGCGCAAGGGCGTTCTTCGGTGCGACGAGTCCCATGATGACGGGCGCGGCGATGGGCAGCAGATAGACGAGCAGCAGCATCCCGCGCGTGACGGGTGTGGTGAAGCGCGGTTCGGGAATGCGGAGCGTGAGATGGTAGAAGGTGCTGAAGCTCAGCGACCACGTCAGCATGACGATCGGTCCGCGAATCCCCGTCAACCAGTCTGGATAATACCACATCGAATAGCCGTACATCAGGCTGAGAAACAGCGCGCCCGCGAGCTGCGCCCAGCCGAAGAGGCGGGCGGTCTTGTTGTCGGGCCGTCGCAGGAAGACGAAGGCGCCGACGGCCAGGCAGATGACGCCGACGATCATCTGGAGAAGCATGCCGAGTGGAACGCCGTATTCGGCAAGCATGACATGCAGCAGCAGGGTGCGGTCCCCGCGCAGCACGGTATAGTCGAGGACCTTGCCCTTGCCTCCCTCGACGATGTAGACCATCGCGTCTTCGGAGGTTTTGACGGGATTGCCGTTGACCTCGATGATCACGTCGCCGACGAGGAGTCCCGCCCGATCGGACGCGCCCCCCTGGACGACGCTCGTGATGGTGACGCCGCGCGCACCGGTCACATAGACGTTTTCGTCGGTGACGATCGAGGCGAAGCGCACGAGATGGAGCACGCAGTAGGTGAGTCCCAGCACGAGCACGAGCAGGAAAAGCCAGCGCGCCGTGCGGGGATGCCGATCGAGACGCCGCTCCTCGCGGGGGGGACCAGCGAGCCATGTGCGGAAGCGATGAAGCAGGGAGTTCATGTCCGAAACATACGGCAAATTGACGATCGTTCCCCAACACGCTATCTTTGGAGCCACATCATGTCTTTTCCCGTACCGTGTTGATTCGCACCCTGTCTGATTTCGCATGAAACACTACGTTTCGAACAAGCGCGAGACACCGAGGATGTTCCAGAGCGACATCATGGAATTCTTCTCCCGCGTTCATTGGAGTGTTCCGCTTTTTCTGTTCGTGCCCATCATTGCCGCACTGTCATACGTCGCGGTGGCTTCCGACGGCATGCCCGCGGGTCGATTCGTTCTGATCTTCCTCGCGGGCCTGGCTATGTGGACGCTCACCGAATACGTACTGCACCGCTTCATCTTCCACTACCATCCCTCGAGTGAATGGGGACGCCGCATCCACTGGATGTTTCACGGGGTGCACCACGATTATCCCAGCGATCCCCTGCGTCTGGTGATGGTGCCTTCGGTGAGCCTGCCGCTGGCGACACTGTTTTATCTGCTGTTTCACGTGACCGTGGGTGCGATGGCGGTGCATGCATTCACTGCGGGATTTCTCGCGGGATATCTGTTCTACGACATCACGCATTACGCCGTGCACCACTTCCCGATCAAGGGTGCGGTGTTCGGGCGGTTGCGCGAGCACCATATGCGGCATCACTTCAAGGATCCCGACAACGGCTACGGCGTCAGTTCCCCCCTGTGGGATCTGATCTTCAAGACCCGCTTCCCCCGCTGATGGATGGACGAACGCCCTCGTTCGTCCACCACCTCCTCATCGCGTCATCGCCCGCCACCAGCCCCGCACATAGCCGGCATTCCGGTGGCGGAGCGATTGCAGAACGCACAGCAGCAGCTGTCCCACGAGCGCCCATCGGCGCGCGATGCCCTGCAGCGCACCACGCGCGGCGCGGCGTGAGAGCACGCGCAATGATCGCACATACAGCGCCTGCGTCACGAACACATCCTCCCGATTGTGCACACTCGGACGATGCGTGCATTGTGCAGTCGGGATCATGAGGATGCGTTCCCCGCGTGCCGCAACCTGCAGTGAAAAGAGAAGATCCTCTCCGAATACCCGTCCCGTCGGAAGCCCCAGCACCGCACCTCCGAGTTGCGCATCATCGAAGCGAGCGTCCGTGATGGACCTGCGGCGGTAGCTGACGGCCGTTGTGGCTGCAAAGGGAATCTCTGTCGGGCCGATGCAGTCATAGCCCACATCCGGAATTCCGGACACCCGGAAACGCGAGCATCCCCGGCCGGTCTGCAGCAGGAAACATCTGCGCACCAGCAGTTCGGCACCCTCGATGCGGCGCGGCTCGCGCACCACACCCGCGATACCAGCGATCGCCCGTTCCCCATCGCGTTCGAATGCGTCGAGCATTGCAGCGCAGTATCCCGGCTTGAGCACGACATCATCGTCGAAGAAACTCACGATGTCGGTGTCGGCGAGATCGAGTCCCATGTTCCGCTGCGAGCAGATGCCGGGTGCTGCGGCAACCACGCGCACCATGTCTGGCGGAACGCCAAGTGCATCCGCTGCGACCGTCCGGTCGGAGGCGTCAATGATGAGGATGGTGTCGGGGGGACAGGACTGCGCCGCGAGATGTGCAACGCAGCGTCGAAGTTCGTCGGGACGGTTGCGGGTGATGATGACCGCCGTGTGCGTCATCAGTCCGTGCCGAGGTGTTCGATCTCTTCCTGGGCGTGTGCCCACTCGTCATAGAGATAGGCGAGGGTGCTGGTGATCTCCTTGTACTCGGCGTTGAGCGTGCGGGCGCGCGCCTCGTCGCGGTAGGTCTCCTCGTGACCGAGCGCCTCTTCGATGCGCGTCTTTTCGGACTCGGCGGCTGCGATCTTCTTCTCGACCCGTTCGAGCGCGTTGCGCAGCGGCTTCAGCTTCTTGTAGCGCTCCTGCCGTGCAGCGGCCTCCTCGCGCTTGCGCTCCTTGTCGCTGTGCAGCGATGCGCGTCTGACGGTTTCGTGTCCCGCCACGTCATGCCGGCCAGCATCCCGCATCGCCGCGTCGCGCTTTTCCGCAGCCGATCGCGCTTCTTCCGAGCGTGATGCATTGGCGCGTGCGGACTCCTGCTCGGCGTGCCGTTTGCGCAGGTAGTCGCTCACCGAGCCCGTCGTCGCGCGCAGCTCGCCGTTCGGGAAATCCACACAGGTCGTGATCAGGGGCTCGAGAAAATCGCGGTCATGCGAGACGATGATGTACGAGCCCTGAAAGCGCTGCAACGCCTCCTGCAGCACCGCCTTTGAACGCAGGTCGAGGTGGTTCGTGGGTTCATCGAGCACGAGCAGGTTCGAGGGAGTGAGCAGCATCTTCGCCAGTGCGAGCCGGCTCTTCTCGCCGCCCGACAGCACGCCGACCTTCTTGAACACGTCGTCGCCCTGAAACAGGAAGCACCCGAGCAGCGTGCGCAGACGCTTCCGCACATCGCCCACGGCAATCACATCGACGGTCTCGAGTACGGTGCGGGTGGGATCGAGTTCCTCCGCCTGATTCTGTGCGTAGTATCCGATCACCACATTGTGGCCCGGTGTGCGCGTGCCGCCCTGGTACGGTTCGATGCCCGCGATGATGCGGGCGAGGGTGGACTTGCCGACGCCGTTCACACCGAGAAACGCGATGCGGTCGCCGCGCTCGACGGTGAACGACAGGTCGCCGAAGATCTCGAGGTCGCCGTAGCGCTTGGCCAGATGCTCGAGGTGCATGAGCGTGCGGCCGGGCGCGGGCGGTTCGGGAAAGTCGAACGAGATGCCGCGCTCTTCGTCTTCGATTTCGATGCGGTCGATCTTCTCGAGCATCTTCAGCCGGCTCTGCACCTGGCGCGCCTTCGTGGCCTTGTAGCGGAAGCGCTCGACGAACTGCATCGTCTGCTTGATCTGCTGCTGCTGATTCTCGTAGGCGGCCTGGATCTGCTCCATCCGCTCAATCTTCTCCTCGAGATAGAACGAGTAGTTTCCACTGTACTCGGTGACCTTGCCCATCGAGACCTCGACTGTGCGCGTGACGAGGTTGTCGAGAAAGCGCCGGTCGTGCGAGATGAGCACGACGGAGCCTTCGTAGCCCTGCAGATACGTCTCTAGCCACTCGAGCGCCTCGATGTCGAGGTGGTTCGTGGGCTCGTCAAGCAGGAGGATGGTGGGCTCGCGAAGGAGGAGTTTTGCGAGCGCGATGCGCATCTGCCAGCCTCCGCTGAATTCCTCGGTCATGCGAGGCAGGTCCTTCTCGCGGAAGCCGAGTCCCATCAACACCTGGGTGACTTTGGACTCGATGTTCCAGCCCTCGCGGTGCTCGAGCTGATGCTGCACGTCGCCGAGTTCACCCACAAGCGCGTGCAGTTCGTCGCTGTCGGTGTGTCCCTCGTCGCTGAGGCGCGAGATGGCGCGGGCGATCTCGTCGACGCGGTCATGCAGGGCGAGGATGTCGTCGAAGGCGGTGGCCGCCTCGTCGTAGAGGGAGCGGCCCTCGTGATGCACACCGTCCTGCGGCAGATAGCCGACAGTGTTGGAACGCGACTGTGCGATGTCGCCGCTGTCGGCTTCGATGAAGCCCATGATGATCTTCATGAGCGTCGACTTGCCTGCGCCGTTCGATCCGACGATCGCGACGCGGTCGCGGTCGCCGATGCGCAGCGACACATTGCGGAAGAGGTACTCCCCTCCGTACTGCTTCGATATGGCGTTGAGCGAAATCATGCGATGAAAGGAGGGTGGACGTCTGCGCTCAGGTCTCTTGACGAATGCTCAGTGGGTGTAGGGTGGACGAGGGCGTCCACCGTCCTGTCCTACACCCGTTCACGCAGATAGGTCTCGACATTGGCAATCGCGATGCGTTCCTGCTGCATTGTATCGCGGTCGCGCACGGTGACTGTCTGATCCTCGAGCGTCTGCGAGTCGATCGTGAATCCATACGGCGTGCCGATTTCATCCTGCCGGCGGTAGCGACGGCCGACCGATCCACTGTCGTCGTAGAACACCTTGTACGAGCGCGTGAGCTCCTTGTAGAGATTGCGGGCGATCTCATCCATCCCATCACGGTTCACCAGCGGCAGCACCGCGGCCTTGAACGGTGCGAGGGATGGATGGAAACGCAGTACGACGCGCGTTTCCTTCTCGAGCTCCTCCTCACGGTAGGCGTCGGTGAGAAAGGCCATGAACGAACGGCTCGCCCCAGCGGAAGTCTCGATGACGTAGGGCAGGTACTTCTCCTTCGTCTCGTCATCGAAGTACTCGAGTCCTTTCCCCGAATACTCGGCATGCCGCCCGAGATCGAAATCCGTGCGGTTGTGGATCCCCTCGATCTCACCCCAGCCAAAGGGAAATTCGTATTCGATGTCGACGGCGGCTTTTGCGTAGTGCGCGAGTTTCTCGGGAGCGTGCGGATGGTAGCGCAGCTTCTCCTTCGTCATGCCGAGGCCATGGAACCAGGCGAGCCGCTCGGCACGCCAGCGCTCGTACCATTCATCGTCGGTGCCGGGACGCACGAAGAACTGCATTTCCATCTGCTCGAACTCCCGCGTGCGGAACAGGAAGTTCTTCGTGTTGATTTCGTTGCGGAAGGCCTTGCCGATCTGCGCAATGCCGAAGGGCACCTTCTGGCGGGTGGACTGCGCGACATTCTGGAAGTTGACGAAGATGCCCTGCGCCGTTTCGGGACGCAGGTACACGACGTTGCTCGAATCTTCGACCGGTCCCACGAAGGTTTTGAACATCAGGTTGAACTTGCGGGGAATCGTGAAGGTGCCGGTGCGTCCGCAGTTCGGACACCCGAGCAGATCGGAGCCGTTGAGCTGTTCGAACACGGCGGCATCATCGATGAGGGCGTTGCCGGCGGCTTCCTCGCGGGCCGGGGCGTCGAGCGCCATGAAGGCGGTGTGGACGTTGGCGTCGGCGGCGAGCAGCGCAGCGTATCCTTCCACAATCTTCCTGCGACGCTTGTCGTTGTACGATTCGAACAGCACGTCGAGACGGTAGCGGCTCTTGCACTCGCGGCAGTCGACCATGGGATCGGTGAAATTCTCGACGTGGCCCGAGGCCTCCCACACGCGGGGATGCATGAGGATCGAGGCATCGACACCCTCGATGTCGTCGCGCCAGGTCATCGCGCGCCACCAGGACTCCTTCACGTTGCGAAGGAGCTCGACACCGAGCGGACCGTAATCCCAGCAGCCGTTCAGGCCACCGTAGATTTCCGAAGACTGGAAGACGAAGCCGCGCCGTTTGGCGAGGGAGACAATTTTTTCGAGCGTGCTTTGATTCGAGGCCATGTTCGTGCGCTGATTCTGAGGTAACCTCACAAGATACGCACCCGTCACATCTATTCGAAGCGAAGCATCCCACTCTCGACATCGTGCCCGACACCGAACACGCCACCGTCACGATCCTCCTGCTGGCGCCATGTCGCACCGTTGGACAGCGTGAATCCCTTCCGCGGTGGCACGGGCTCGTACACATCGTTGCCCCCGATGTCGAAGAAGAGTCCCGTTGTCGGTGCAAGCCATCCCCACTCACCACCGCGGCGGCCCGTGCCGTAGCCGAACGCATTGCCCACCGGCGCGTAGCGGTCGTTGCCGCGGATGTTCGCAAACACCGCGAAACTGTTGTTGAGGGCGCTTCCGAGCGAGCAGGCGCGCTCGTCGCCAGCGGACATCGTGTAGACGTCGTCGCCGTCGGCATCGATGTAGAACGCGGCCGATGCATCATGCGCCGTCCCGAGTCCGAGTGTCATCACAAGGTCGGTTCGGTCATTGCCCGCATCATCGAACAGCACGCCGATCGCGTAATGCGCAGCCGCACCGAGATTGAAGAACACACCGCGATAGCTGTCGTTGCCGGTGGCGTCGCTGAGCACGCCCATCCCATACCAGTACCCCGTGCCCTGCGCGAACACCCCGGCACTGTATGTGTCGTTGCCGTCGAGATCATGCAGAATCCCGAGTCCACCGCTCATGTTGTGCCCGTCGGTGTGGTCTCCGCGGCGTCCTGCCCCATAGCCCTGCGCGTCACTCTCGTTGTGCTTCGGTGTCTCGTCTCCGATGTGAATCAGATCGGTGTCGTCGGCCGTGTAGCGGTCATTGCCTGCCGCGTCGGCCAGCAGACCGAGTCCCTTCGAAAACCCGTAGCCCTGCGCATAGTACACCGTGTTGTATGCATCGTCTCCGCTCTTGTCGAAGAGCACTCCGACACCGTACAATCCCGCCCCCTGACTGAATCCGAGCGAGGCGTAGCGGTCGTCGCCGTCGACATCATGCAGCACTCCCACTCCGAACCGTCCGCAGCCCTGCGAAAACGTGCGGCTCTCGTACGCGTCGTCTCCGGCGAGATCGAACAGCATGCCGATGCCCAGCACGCCCACGCCCTGCGCGGGGACGCCCTCGTGGGCATTCGTGTAGCGGTCGTCACCCCCGAGGTCTATCGCAACCGAAATCGGAAGCGACGGCGACGAGGCCGCGGTGCTTCCGACGTATGTGTCGTCGCCCCCCAGGTCGACGACCAGCGCGCAGTCGGAGGCGTAGTGCAGGTCGCTTCCGCCCCCGCGCAGCAGCACACGTCCGATGGGTGTGGGGATGTCGAGCAGGAACGACGCTCCCACGTGCGCGCGCAAGGCCGGCAGGGAAGCCTCGATTGCATGCGCGAGCTGCATCGCGCCCCAGGACAAGGACGACACGTCGACCGCGACGGCCGCGTCGTAGACGATCTGGTCGAAGGTATGCGCGTCGCACTGGCTCTCCTCGAGCGTGGTGCTCGTGAAGATGTGCTGCCAGTCGTCGCGCGGGATGCGCCGCAGCGCATGGTCGCGCCAGCGGGCGGCCTCGCGCACGGACTCCACCAACCCGGCGATCGTGCGTTCGAGATCGGGTGGCAGCATGGCGATCTGCCTGGCGAAACGCCCGGAGAGATCGGTCCAATGCTGCGTAGGCAGGGGATAGACGATGGTCGACCCGAGATCACGGCCGCGCTCCTCGTAGACGGCGCGAATCGCTGCCAGCAGTGGCGATCGCTCGGCGACTGCCGGCACGTAGTCGAATCCGTACTTGCCCACGTCGTGCCCGAGCGCGCGGGCGGACTGCGTGATGAGTCCCGCCACCGGTCGCACCCGCGCAATCAACGGTCGCGGCCAGTTTGCGGTGTCGCCCTTCATGCGCAGCGTGTAGACCTGCAGCAGTTCACGTGTGAAGGTGGGGATTTTGAGGGGACGAGCCAGCAGCCCGTCGAACCACGGCAGGCGGAAGGGATCGGTGCGATCGACCATGCCCCAGGTCGGAAGCGGTCTGTAGCCGATGCTCGCGGAGTCACGCCCCAGCGACGTGAGCGTCGAGCGCAGCAGTTCGTTCTGGGCGTGGAGGATGGATGGGAGCAGGAAGGTACCGAGGCAGATGGCACCGAGAAGCAGCGGGAAACGTGAACGTCGAGACATCATGCATGCCGGGCGATGGAGAATCCGTCAAAATACGCAGATTCCTCTCGCCCGGCATACCGGTGCTGCGTGGCGCCCCCTACCGTCCGAAGACGCGGCGCAGCAGTTCGGTCGTGCGTGCGGCGGGATTCGCGCGAATCTCGATTTCCTCCTTCGCGATCATCGTGAAGAGTCCGGCGATCGCCTTCTCGGTCACGTACGCGGTCAGGTCGGTATTCACCTTTGTCACCAGGGGAATCTTGTTGTAGGTCGACATGACATCAGCCCAGTACTTCGTCGCATTGACCTTGTCGAGCGCACTCTTGATCACGGGCGAAAACGAGGCCGTGAGCGCCGGAGTCGTGGTGCGCTGCAGGTACTGCGTACCCGATGTCTGGTCGCCACGCACGAGTGCGAGCGCGTCTTCGAAGGTCATCTTCCGGATCGCATCGACGAAGATCGGCGCCGCATCCTTCGCAGCTTCCTCGGCGGCACGATTCATGGATGTGATCGCATCGTCGACCTTCGATCCCATGCCGATGTCTCGCAACGTCTTCTCGACCTTCTGGGCGTCGGCCGGCATGGGAATCTTGATCTCGGGATTTCCGAAGTATCCATCGAGCTGCGAGACGAGGGTCGATCCCTTGGTCACGCCCTGCGTGAACGCTTCCTTGAGTCCCGCGGCCGCATCGCCCTGGGTCAGTGGCGCCTGCTGCCTGAGATCGCCGAGAATGGTCCCGAGATTCTTTCCGCCGGCGCATCCGACGAGTGTGATCGTCGCCAGCATGAACATCGAGTACACGAATAATGTGCGCATGAGAAACCTGCCTCTGCGGCTCGCAGCCGCGTCAAAGAGTGAACGATGGTGAGATGATTACACGCGTGCCTGCGCGCTGCGGTTCCACCTGCGATCGAGCAGCTTCTTGAGTTCGATCAGCACGATGATCGAAAAGGCCGTGCCGGTGCAAATGGCCCATTCGTTGAGTGTCAGCGGCACGACGCGCAGCAGGGTGTTGAGTCCGGGGAGGTGCACCGCAGCCACTTGCAGTGTCAGCGAAATCATCGACACGAGCAGCAGGGGACGGTTCGATGCGACTCCGATCTTGAAGATCGACGAGTGCACCGAGCGGGAGTTGTGCACGTTGAAGATCTGGAACAGTGCGAGCGTGACGAAGGCCATGGTCTGCGACCGCTGCAGCGGACCGCCCTGGAGCTGATCAACGAGATCGAGGCTCCATCCGAAGTGTGTCAATGCATACGAATACACACCGAGGGTTCCGATCATCATGATGAGTCCCGCAATGAGAATCGTGATGAGCATCTCCTTTGGCACCAGTCCGGCGCTCGTATCCCGCGGAGGCCGCAGCATGAGATTCCCGTGTTCCTTCTCGTAGGCGAGCGGGAAGGTCGAGATGCCGTCGGTCACGAGGTTGATCCACAAGAGCTGCGCGGGCAGCAGCGGAAGCGGCATGCCCCAGATGATCGACACGGTGAGGGTCAGCACGCCGCCGAAGCTCGTGCTGAGCACGAACAGGATGATATGCCGGAGGTTGTCGAAGATCACGCGTCCATAGCGCACGGCCGCGGCGATGGTGGCGAAGTTGTCGTCCATCACCACCATGCTCGACGCCTCCTTTGCCACGTCGGTGCCGGATCCCATCGCTACACCGATGTTGGCCGCCTGCAGCGCAGGCGCGTCGTTGACGCCATCACCAGTCATCGCCACGATGTGTCCCCGGCTCTGCAGCGCCTTGACGATGCGCAGCTTGTGCATCGGCGAGACGCGCGCATACACCTCGGTCACATCGCAGATGCCCTTGAGCTTCCGGTCGTCCATCTCCTCGAGTTCGGCGCCGGTCACTGCGTCGATGGCATTGGTCGCCGAACCACCGAGATTCAGCTGTTCGCCGATCGCGCGGGCCGTGTCCTTGTGATCACCGGTGATCATGATCACCTTGATGCCGGCACTGTGGCAGTCGGCGACCGCCTGCCGGGCTTCCTCACGAGGGGGATCGTACATCCCCTGCAGGCCGGTGAACACGCAATCGCGGTAGGTCGCGTCGTCGAACACTTCCTCATCTTCTCCGATATCCCTGTAGGCGAACGCAATCACGCGCAGCGCCTGCGACGACATGAGCCGCACTTCCTGCTGGATGCGCTCGGCATCGATCGGACGCTCGCCATCGGCCATCCACTCCCGCGTGCTCATGGCGAGGATGCGCTCGACCGAGCCCTTCACGAGCAGGATCTTCCGGCCTTCGGAGCGGACCGTCACGGCCATGTATTGGTTGTCGGATTCAAAGGGGCGGATGTCGATGATCGGAAACGCGGCGGACTCCACGTCATGATCAAGGCCGGCCTTCCCGGCGGAAGCCAGGAGGGCGCCCTCGGTCGGATCGCCGATCAGCTTCACGCCGTCGCCGTTCGCAACGAGTTTCGATTCGGTGCAGATCAGGCCGATGCGCAGCGTGTAGGCGAGGGGACTCTGCCGATGCTCGACATGCACGCGCTCGCCGGACTCGTTGCGGATTTCTCCAACGGGATCGTAGCCGATGCCCGTGACGGTGAACTGTTCGCCGCCGGCCATGATGCGCGTGACGGTCATGGCGTTCGCAGTGAGCGTACCGGTCTTGTCGGTGCAGATCACCGTCGTGCTGCCGAGCGTCTCGACTGCACTGAGTTTGCGGATGATCGCATGCTTCTTGGCCATCATGTACACCCCGATCGACAGCGCCACCGTGACCGAGACAGGGAGTCCTTCAGGAATCGCCGACACGGCCATGCCCACCGAGGTGAGGAACATGGTCAGCAGGTCGTTGCCCGCTGCATACCCTGCGATGAAGATGAACGCGATGGCGATGCCGATGGCGATGCTGAGCTTGCCGCCGAACTGCGCCAGACGCAGCTGCAGGGGCGAGATCGTTTCCTCGGCTTCCACGATGTTCTTCGTGATCAATCCCAGTTCCGTCTGCACGCCGACGGCTGTGACAATGCCCTTCCCCCGGCCACGCTGCACCACCGTACCACTGTAGAGCATGGTGAAGCGGTCTCCGAGCGGGGCCTTTTCATCGACCACCGCGTCGGGCTTCTTTGTCACATGCAGGCTCTCGCCGGTGAGCATCGACTCGTCGACGACGAGCTCCTGCGCGTCGATCAGGCGGATGTCGGCCGGCACCTTCGTGCCCGACTCGACCAGCACCACATCGCCGCACACGAGCTCGGTGGCGGGCACCGTGGCCTGCATGCCCCCGCGCACCACGCGCGCCGTGGGCGAGGTGAGCGATTTGAGCGCCTTGAGCGCCTTCTCCGCCTTTGTTTCCTGGTAGAACCCGATCAGCGTGTTGACGAACACGACGACGAAGATGACGATCGAATCGGTGACGTCGGCCAGCAGCGCGGTGAGCACCGCGGCGACGATCAGGATGTAGATGATGGGATTGTGGAACTGGAGGAGGAAAAGCAGGATGGGGGATTTCGTCTTCTCACGGGGAAGTTCGTTCGCGCCGTGTGTCAGTCGGGAAGCGTCCACCTGCGCGGCGGTCAGGCCGTGTTCGATGTTTGTGTCGAATGCGCGCGAAAGGGCATCAGGTGCGAGTGCGTGCCAGGGTTGCATGTGAACCGGTTTGGCTGTTCAGAGGTATGTGTGCGAAGGAAAACGCGAGCAGGTGGGCAAGGGTTCCGCTCTGCGCTCCCCTGCGGTTCTGCATGACAGTGCAATGTACGCAATCGCGCAACGAGGAGGTGCGCCCGGTGCGCCCGCAGATTCCACTCGGGGATAGAAAAAGGGGAGGCCCATCGGGCCGCCCCTTGTGTACGAACATGTCGTGCTGATGGTATGCGTCAGCTCTGCGCGCGTCAGCTCTGCTTGAGATACTTTTCGGGATCGGCGGTGAACTTCTTGATGCAGGGCTTGCAGCAGAAGCCGTAGACCTTGCCCTTGTAGGTGACGGTGGGGACTTCGGGATCGATCTCCTCGTTCATCACGGGACACACGGTGTTCACGATCTTCGAGGCGAGCTTCTTGTCGGTGTTCACGACGGGAACATTCGAGGCCTGATCGACCTTGACAGCCTCATGTGCGTGGCCTTCGTGACTGTGCGAATGTCCCTCATGGCCGTCTGCCTCATGCGCAGGCTTCTGGTCTTCGGGATGGTCACAGGGTTCGAAATCGCTCTTCGCACTGTTTTTGATGTACTTGGCAGGATCGGCCTTGAAACGCTTGACGCAGCCGCCGCAGCAGAAGTAGTAGGTCGTGCCCTTGTACGCGTAGGAGACTTCCGGATCGGCGTCTTCACCCGTGACGGGACAGACGAGCTTCTTGGCGGCATCGGTCTTCTCGACCGTGACCTTGGTGGTGGTTTTCGTGTCCTGAGCCTGCGTGGAGACGGTGACAAGCAGCATCAGGGCGAGTGCGGACAGTATGAGTTTCATGGATTCGCTCCAAAGTGGATGATATGGTTGCATTGCTCGAATGCGATTCGGTTTCAACCGGCAACAAATATCCGAAATATTCCGTTCTGCGCGATGCACTATTTCAAGGACTGAACGAATCAGACGCAGGCGTTGTTATTACGACAGCTTCTGCCGATGTTTGTATGACGTGCCCTTTTTCAAGGCACTTCTGTCGAGTCGAAGGAAGTCGGTCATCACAGAGCGTGTTTGACCTGTTTTGAAGATCTCCCGAACCCGGTCGCACTGGATACGTCATTACGCTGCACATGCAACACGATACACGCACCCTCACGACGGAAACGGTCTCGGCATCCCCTGCTGCGGATCACGGTCGCGTCGTGCCCCGTTCTCTCGACACCCCTGTCTGGCCCGTCACCCGTAAGGTGCACGTAGGTCCCATTGAATTCGGCGGCGATCGCTTCGTTGTGATCGCCGGTCCCTGCGCCGTCGAATCACAGGCGCAGATTCAGTTGGCCGCATCGGTCGTGCATGCGCACGGCGCGCACATTCTGCGCGGCGGGGCCTTCAAGGCCCGTACCTCGCCCTACACATTCCAGGGTCTCGGCATGGAAGGCGTGCATCTGATGCGTGCCGCGGCCGATGCCATGGGCATGCCCATGATCACCGAGGTGCTCTCCGAGAAGGACGTCACGGCCATGGAACCCTACGTCGACGCCTTCCAGGTTGGATCCCGCAACATGGACAATACCGCGCTGTTGAAGGATCTCGGTGCGCTCCGCCGCCCCGTGCTCCTCAAGCGCGGGTTCGCCGCAACGATCAAGGAATGGTTGCTGGCCGCCGAGTACATCATCGCCGGTGGCAACGACCAGGTGATCCTCTGCGAGCGTGGGATCCGCACTTTCGCCGATTCCACCCGCTTCACACTCGATCTGGCCGGTGCAGTGCTGGCGCATCGGCAGAGCGGACTTCCCGTCATCGTGGATCCCTCGCATGCGACCGGCACGCCCGATCTGATTCCCGCCATGTCCGCAGCCACGCTTGCTGCGGGACTGGCCGGACTCATGGTCGAGGTGCACCCGGATCCCTCGGTCGCCCTGTCCGATGCCGATCAGGCGATGCAGCCTGATCTGTTCGCACGCATGATGGCGCAGCTGCATACGCTGGCTTCCGCGGCGGGGCGTACGGTGTGATCCCGGTTCCGGACCAGCTCGACGCCTTCCCCCATCCACACACATTGTTGAAACTCGCATGAGCACGGAAGTGCGCGAGATGTTCGCGCAGATCGCGAATCGCTATGACCGCGCCAATTCGGTGCTGTCGCTCGGCGTGCATCATCTCTGGCGTCGGCGTGCGGTGCATGAGAGTCTTGCGCGGACCGGCGACCGTGTGCTCGACTGTGCGACCGGCACGGGTGATCTGGCGCTCGCGTTCAAGCGGAAGGTCGGGGCGTCGGGGCGCGTGGTGGGAACGGATTTCTGTCCGGAAATGCTCGAGTTCGCGCCCGCAAAATCCGAAAAGCTCGGTCTGCCCGTGATCTGGGAGGTGCAGGATGCGATGCATCTGACCTACGAGAGCGCAAGCTTCGATGTGGCGTCGATCAGCTTCGGTATCCGCAATGTGGACGATCCAGTGCAGGCGCTCGCCAGCATGGGCCGCGTGGTGCGCAGCGGCGGCCGCGTGATCGTGCTCGAGTTCGGCACGCCGCTGTGGTGGATGAAACCGTTCTTCGCGTTCTACAGCAAGGTGGTGATCCCGATCGTTGGGGGAATCGTCAGCGGCAGGCGCGACGCCTACGAGTATCTGACACGCACCTCGGCGGCGTTCCCGACCGGCGATGCGTTTCTTGCGCTGATGGATAAGGCGGGGTGCTACATCCAGCGCCGTGCGATACCCCTCACCGGGGGCATCGCCTACCTGTACATCGGCACGGTGCGCTAACGCCGGCACGTCCGGTGAGGAAGCCACCTGATCCCGTGCAAAGCGAACGTAGGGAGCTGATCAGTTCGCATGCACACCCCCTTGCGGTGAGTCTGGCAACGATGCCGAAATCTCGATGCCTGCGTCGCTTGCATCGATGGTGATGTGTGCACCTGCGGTGATGCGTCCGCGTACGAGCTCGCCCGAGATGCGGTTGACGATTTCCTTGAGCATGAGACGCTTGAGGGGACGTGCCCCGAAGACGGGATCGTACCCCGTGTCGGCCAGCCAGTCCTTCGCCCGCGCCGTGAGCGTGCCGTCAAGTCCCTGCCGCTGCAGGGCTGCGCGCACGAGACGCTCGAACTGCACCTCCACGATGCGGTGCAGATCACCCTTGGAGAGGGGATGGAAGACGAGGACTTCGTCGACGCGGTTGAGGAATTCCGGACGCAACCGTTTCTGCAGCAGGTGCAGGACGTCGATGCGCGTCTCCTCGTAGAGTGCATCCCGGTTGGCCTCGTTCATAAGCCGGAACCGCTCCATGATCTGCTCGGCACCGAGGTTCGAGGTCATGATAATCAGTGTGTTGCGGAAGTTGACCACATGCCCCTGGCTGTCGGTGAGGCGTCCGTCGTCGAGCACTTGCAGGAGGATGTTGAACACGTCGGGATGCGCCTTCTCGATCTCATCGAGCAGCACGACGCTGTAGGGATGCCGGCGCACGGCCTCGGTGAGCTGTCCGCCCTCTTCATATCCGACATAGCCGGGAGGTGCGCCGACGAGGCGGGAGACGTTGAACTGTTCCATGTACTCCGACATGTCGATGCGCACGACGGCGTTCTCGTCGTCGAAGAGAAATTCGGCCAGCGCGCGTGCAAGCTCGGTCTTGCCCACGCCGGTGGGACCGAGAAAGATGAACGATCCGATGGGTCGACGTTCGTCGCTCATGCCGGCACGCGAGCGCAGCACGGCTTCCGAGACGGCGGCGAGGGCCTCGTCCTGCCCGATGACACGCCTGCGCAGGCGGTCGGGCATGTGGAGGATCTTGTCACGTTCGCTTTCCAGCATTCGGGTGACGGGGATGCCGGTCCACCGCGACACCACGTCGGCGATGTCGCTTTCCTCGACCTCCTCCTTGAGCAGCGAGCCGTGCTCGTGCACCTCGGCCATGCGCGTGTTGAGATCGGTGAGCCGCTTCTCGAGCTCGGGCAGGCGGCCGTACTTCAGCTCGGCCGCGCGGTTGTAATCGCCGGCGCGCTCGGCCCTTTCTGTCTCGAAGCGTGTGACCTCGAGCGCCTCCTTTGTGCCGCGAAGCTCCTTGATCACGTCCTTCTCCTGCAGCCAGCGCGTACGCAGGGCGGCATCCTTTTCCTTCAGATCGGCGAGTTCGGCCGAGAGCCGTTCAAGGCGCTCTCGTGAGGCGGCGTCATGTTCCTTGCGTAGGGCGACGGCCTCGATCTCGAGCTGCTTGACGCGACGGTCGATCTCGTCCATCTCCTCGGGCATCGAATCGATTTCCGTACGCAGACGTGCGCCGGCCTCGTCGACGAGGTCGATGGCCTTGTCGGGCAGGAAACGATCGGTGATGTAGCGGTGCGACAAGGTCGCCGCAGCCACGAGCGCGGCGTCTGCAATGCGCACGCCGTGGTGCAGTTCGTACCTCTCCTTGAGGCCGCGGAGTATGGAGACCGTATCTTCGACCGAGGGCTCCCCGACCAGCACCGGCTGGAAGCGTCGCTCGAGGGCCTTGTCCTTCTCGATGTAGCGGCGGTACTCGTCGAGCGTCGTGGCGCCGATCATGCGCAGCTCGCCGCGCGCAAGCAGGGGCTTGAGCATGTTGCCCGCGTCGACCGCACCTTCGGCCGCGCCGGCACCCACGATCGTGTGCAACTCGTCGATGAAGAGGATGATGCGGCCGTCGGATTCGGTGATCTCCTTGAGCACCGCCTTGAGCCGCTCCTCGAACTCGCCACGGAATTTCGCACCGGCAATGAGTGCGCCCATGTCGAGCTGATAGACGGTTTTGTCCTTGAGCCCCTCCGGGACGTCGCCTGCCGCGATGCGCAGGGCGATGCCCTCGACCAGCGCGGTCTTTCCGACACCGGGATCGCCGACGAGCACGGGATTGTTCTTCGTACGCCGCGACAGCACCTGGATAGAGCGGCGGATTTCTTCATCGCGCCCGATGACCGGATCAAGCCGGCCGCGCCGTGCCGCATCGGTCAGGTCCCTCCCGAAACGCTGCAACGCACGGTACTTCTCCTCGGGATGCTGGTCGGTGACGCGCTGCGATCCGCGCACGACCTGCAGTGCCTTCATCAGCGCATCGCGCGTGACGCCCTCTCCGGCGAGGATGCCTGCTGCGGTGCCGTTGCGCTCGCCGGCAATGGCGAGCAGAAGATGTTCGGTGGAAACGAACTCGTCCTTGAACGTGCCCATCTCGTCTTCGGCTGCGCGCAGCACTGCGTCGAGACGCGGGCTGACGTAGACGCGTCCCGGTTCGGTGCCGCCCGCAACCTGCGGAAGCCGCGCGAGCGCCTCTTCGATGCGTTGCTGGACCTGTGCGACATTCGCACCGATGCGCTTGAGCAGTGTCGAAGGCACGCCCTCGGGATCCGAGAGAAGCGACAGCAGCAGATGCTCGACGTCGAGCTGCTGGTGGCTGCGGGACTGTGCGAGACGCTGGGCTTCGACCACCGCCTCCTGTCCTTTGACCGTGAATCTATCGAGTGTCATTGTCTTTCCTGTTCACGATGGTGTCCATAATATGCATACCTGTCAGTGCCGCATGTCCATTGCGTCGGCGAAGCGCCTGACCGCCTCCATCTGCTCGGGTGTCAGATTCGTTGGAATCAGGAGGCGGGTCCGGATGTAAAGATCGCCGGTGCTGCCCCGGTCTGTGAAGCCCATGCCGGGCACGCGCAGCACGCGTCCAGGCTCGATGCCTGCGGGAATCTTCACGTGCACGCTCGCACCGCCGGGCGTGCGCACGCGGATCTTCGATCCGAGCAGTGCCTGTGCGATGTTGATGGCGATGTCGACGTATGCGTCGCTGCCCTTGCGTTTGAAGAAGGGATCACCGGTCGGCTGCGGCTCCTGTGCTGCAGGCTGTGCCGGTTTTCCGAAGGGATTCCCGCGCGTCGCGCGCTGCTTCTGTCGGGACTGCTGTGTACGCGCACCGCGGCCGCCGAACAAGCCGGAGAAGATGTCGTCGAGGGAGCTTCCCCCGAAGCCCCACGTGAATTCGCGGTCGTCGGAGGAACGGGCTCCCCCGAAACGCCGGAGGAATTCCTCATAGGACATGCTTCCCTCCTTCTGTCCGCCAGTCGAATAGCGACGCAGCTCATCGTACTTGCGCCGCTTCTCCGCGTCGCCGAGCACTTCGTAGGCTTCGCTGATATCCTTGAAGCGTGCTTCCGCCGTCGCATCACCCGGATGATGATCGGGATGGCATTCCTTCGCGAGCGAACGGAAGGTCTTCTTGATGTCAGCCGCGCTGGCGGTCTCCGGGAGGCCGAGGATTTCGTAATAGTTCTTCTGCTTCATGCGAGTCTCATTGTCTGCGAATCTCAATGTGCCGCGTTTCGGGATGCAGACCAACAAGGAGATGGTGCAAGGAGTGTACCAGTCGTGCAAGGCATGGATGGGCGGATTCGTGGGGTGGACTGCCACCGGATTTGCCATGCCTTGTGCCAGAACGGCGTTGTCCATGACACAATGCTGCGCGGTGCCGGTGGAGATGTGTCACGCTGGGTGACAGAGTTTCAGGGACGAGATCATCCCCATCAAAAACCGATCGGTACAGCCATTGGCACGGGTCTTGAAACACAAGGGGAAAAGCGATCAATACAGCCACTCAACAGTTTCAGGAGGATACAGCCATGACAATCACACGTTGGAACCCGGTCAACGAAATGAACAATCTCCAACGCGAGATCAACCGCATGTTCAACGGCATCACCCCGCGTAATCGCGACGAGGACTACGAGTCCGCAGTCTGGTCGCCGATGGTCGACATCGTCGAAGACGCCGACGGGTACACGCTCTCCTTCGATCTGCCCGGTGTCAGCAAGGACGATGTGAAGATGCACTTTGCCGACAACACGCTGAAGATTAGCGGTGAGCGCAAGGCGGTCGAGGAGATGAAGGATAGCACCTGCCATCGCATCGAAAAGGTGTACGGCAAGTTCTATCGCTCCTTCAGCTTCCCTGCCGCTGTCAACGCGGAGAAAATCAACGCAACCTATCGCGATGGCGTCCTGACGGTCACGGTTCCCAAGGCCGAGGAAGTCAAGCCGAAGCAGATCGCGATCAACTGAGCTTCCCTTATCATCCCTCCTCATCGGGAGGCCGCGCCCCGCGCGTCCTCCCGTCTTTTTTCAAAGGAGGGTGGACGCCCTCTCGAAAGGAGGGTGGACGCCCTCGTCCACTCTTGACGGATGTTCAGTGGGTGCTGGGTGGACGAAGACGTTCACCGACCTGTTATATTCGGTGATGCAATCACCCACGCCATCGTTCAGCACGAGCCTCGTCATCGCATGCCTGCTCTGCATCACCGCGACGCCGGTGCTCCGATCACAGTCGCAGGTCGCATCTGACTCGGCCGCAGACACCCGCTCCCTGCCACAGACGGTCTGGTACGACATCACGACCGCACTGACGCACGGCATGCGGCTCGGCACGCTGACGGCCTACGACGACCACACCGAGTGGACCTACATCGGCCTCACCACCGCCGCAACCCTCACCACATTCGCCGTCGATGCAGAGTTCCGGTCCATGATCCAGCGACAGCAGGAATCCACCATGCGCGACATCACCGCGTCAGGCGACTTTCTCGGTTCGTGGGGTAGTCCGATCATAGGCGGTGGTTTCTATCTGGCTGGACTTGCCGCAGGCGACGAATGGACGCGCGTGACCGGACGGCTCGCACTCGAGGCGATTGCCTACGCAGGCATCACCACCAGCGTGATCAAGAGCGTCAGCGGACGCAGCCGTCCCTACCTCGAACAGGGGGCGTTCGACTACACACCCTGGCAGTTCAACACCGACCGCACGGCACTGCCATCGGGCCATGCAACGATGATCTGGTCCCTCGCAAGCGTGCTCGACGCACGCATCGACCACCCCGCCGCGTCGGTGCTCGTCTACAGTGCTGCCCTCGTCACCATGGCACACCGCTGGCACCATGACAGCCACTGGCTTTCCGATACCATACTCGGTGCCGCGATCGGCTGGGGCATCGGACGAGCAGTCGTCGCCATGGAGGAGCATCAGTCCGCCACGGATGCTCCTGTCCAGACGAGCGTCATTCCCGTGCTTGCACCTGGCACCGCAGGACTGCACCTCGTCGTACTATTCTGACGCCCTCACGTCTCATTCGCGCTTCTGCGCGCGCGGTTTCTTCTGTGTCTTCGAGCGCACGTAGTGCTTCTTCCCCTTCTCATCGATGTAGTAGCGTCCGCCCCGCGGACCCGCATACAGCGTGCGTCCCTTCGAGTCGACCCCCACCTTCTTGTCTCCCGCCCGAACCTGACCGTCCGTTCGAGCGTCTGCGGTCGCCGAACGCGGGAGGGCGTTGTCGGCTCTTGTGTCTGTCGGAGGCACCTGACCGATCCAGAGCCATGTCATCAGGGCGATCATCATTGTC
This sequence comes from Bacteroidota bacterium, assembly GCA_023432805.1. Classification (GTDB taxonomy): domain Bacteria; phylum Bacteroidota; class Ignavibacteria; order SZUA-365; family SZUA-365; genus JAEYUG01. The sequence continues at coordinate 25,943 of JAEYUG010000007.1, forward strand.
TTCAAAGCACTCATCGCATCTCCATGCATCATGTCGAACATGTTCACGGCGAAAGATGCGCATGCAGCTGCCTGGGAACCATCACGATCCTGTCAGAAACAGACACAGGACGGTCACCGGCCTCTACATGTTCCGTAGAATCCAGTAGGCAATGATGATGAGGGAGAGGAGGGCAATGAGGAAGGTGGGTATGCGCAGCTCCGGCATTCGGTACCGGCCGCGCGTGAACAGGGGAAGCAGTGTGGAACCAAATGCCCAGAGCGTGAGCGGCAGGACAAGCGGGAAGAGAAGATTGGCGGCGAGGGCGTCACCGAGTCTTCCGTGAAACAGGTGGTGGACGGAGTGCTGCAGTCCACAGCCGGGACAGTCGTATCCAGTAGTTGCCCTGAAGAGGCAGGGGATGCCATCGGTATCCGGATTTCCGAAGATGACCAGGGCCGTCCACACCACGAGTGCAATGGCGATGCTCCAACGCATGAAGGCGGCTGATGCCGCCTTCATGCGTTGGATGGTTTGCGGGGATGCGGGCGTCAACGTGTCTGCATGTTCACCCGTCGCCGGTTCGACAGAACTCATGCGCCGCCGCTTGGTCCCTCGTATGTCGCATCACCGAATCCGAGCATGGGGATGAAGATTAAAGGGCAGGAGGATCAGTCCGATGGCATAGCCGACATCCTTGCCGAAACTCTTGGCGAGTTCGATGTTCATGAGAACCATGAAGACGATATTGACGCAGGGAATCAGCATCATGATGATCCACCACATCGGTTTGCCCACGATCTCGAGCATGACGATGATGTTGTAGATGGGAACGATCGCTGCCCACCCGGGTTTTCCGGCCTTCTCGAACACCTTCCAGAGTCCGGCGATGACGACGATGAAGAGCAACAAAGATAACAACGTTGTGAATCCGAAACTGAAGAAACCTTCAGTATCGAAATCAGACTGGATGAGGCCGGGCGTCGCAAGGCCCAGCAAGGACTGAAACATAGTACCTCCACATGGTGGGATGGAGTGGTCGTAAGTTCGCGGATGCGTACGCAACAGGTCGCACGTCTGCGTCACCATGACCAGAATACTTGTGAATTGGATTCTGTCAGCTTACGCAATTGACGCGATGATACCAAACACGCACCCGTTTCCGGGTGCGTGCGGTGGTTCGCTGTGTGGGATGAATGCGTGGCTCCTGTCGTGAGCGGATTACTGCCCGATGCTGTGCAGGTGCCCGGCGGTAGGCACCAAGAGTGCCGTCTGTCCGTGCGTACTCAGCGCAACAGCGTCATGGGGCGCACGCGTGTCTGCGTGCCCTGCTGCACGCGGCAGACGTAGATGCCGGATGCGGCGCGGTCGGCATGCCAGACGACATGATGCGTTCCGGCCGCGTGCATGCCATCGGCGAGTACGGCGACTTCCGCGCCGGCGAGGGTGTGCACGCTCACACGCACATGGCCCGCTGCAGAGGCATACGAAATCGTGGTCGAGGGATTGAAGGGATTCGGATAATTCTGTCCGACATGCAGCGTGGTGGGGGCTTCCGCACGGGCGATCGCGGTGACGGCGGCCGAGTCGTACGAGAGTAGGGTCAGACGGGAGGGTTCATTCCCCCCGAGAAACATCGTGTTGACAGATCCCTGTACGGGACCAAGCACGTAGTTTCCAAAATCGACCGACGTGTTCGGAAGCAGCGCCATGCCGCCGTGCATGCGCGCCTCGATCACGTGTCCGGCCGCGACGGTGTGCATCGCGCTCGTCAGATCGAAGGAGATTGTCTCGGCGCCGGGGGCATTGTCACGCACCTGCGCGTGGCCGCGCACGATGGGCTTCGACTGGCCCGTGGCGGGGTCGACGTCGTAGAGGTAGAGCGAAACCTGATACTGCGATCCTGTGCCGTCTGTGCGCAGCACGACGCCACCCTGCGCGCCGGCGATGGTCATCGGCGCGGCGAACGGCTCGCTGCGGAAGGTCAGCACATTCGACCCGAGGAAGTTCGCATAGGTCATGGTCTGCTGTGATGGGGAGGATGGCGGTGTGCTGCCGAGACCGGCGGGACCGAAGTACCAGGTGTGCCGCGACAGTCCCTGCGGAAGCGTCGCGGGCGCATGCAGCCAACAGGCGGAATCGGCGATCGCGAAGACGTGCGGTGCGGCAGTGGCGCCATCCATCATCACCACGGCGGTGGCGGGATCGATGATGTGGGCGGCGGAGACATCGTCTTTGAGCCAGTAGGCGCGCCAGTCGTCCACCTGTTGCTGGTAGAGATTCCGCATCGAACCGGCGGGGGGCACGGTGTGGCCGGCGGGATAGGTCATGATGCGTTTGGGCGCGCCGATCGCGGCGAACTGGCGCAGAGCGGCGGATTGATTGAAGAAGCCGTCGTGATTGCTGACGAACATCGCCACCGGGGTGGTCGTTGCGGCCTCGAGTGGTGCGGTCGAAAACGAGCGGAGGAAGGATTCGACCGGGGCGATGTTTCCGGAATTCACGGCGTTGTTCACCACATCCTTCAGCGACGCATCCAGGCGCGCTGTGGCCACGCCGATGGCGCGGGCGAAGGTCCAGTTCAGCGCATTGTTCTCCGTCCAGTTCTCGTCGAAGCGGCCGTTGGCGATGACCGAGGTGACCGAGCGGACGCCGAGGTTGTGCGCGGCGGCGGCCCATGCGAGCAGGCCGCCCTGCGATCCGCCCTCGACGGCGACGCGGTCGGGATTGACGCCGGGCAGGGACTTGGTCGCTGCGATCAAAGCCGAGAGATCGGCCAGCACGCGCGGCGAGGTGAAGAAGTCGAAGACGCCTTCTGAGGCAGCCTGTCCGCGCACGCTGAACGACATGGCGGCATAGCCCCCGAAGGCCGCGCTCTGCGCGAGTGCCTGGTTGTCGTTCATCGAGCCGTTGAAACCGTGCACGAAGAGGATCGCCGGCCAGCCGGCCGTGGGTGGTGCGGTGGTCGGCAGGATGTAGAAGGCCTCGAGGCGGATGCCGTCATTCATCACGAGTGTTGTGTCGACGCGGGTCTGGGCGTCCGCACGCGGGAGGACGGGGAGCATGAGGAGCAGGAACACACACGACACGGGGATACGGAACGTGGGGAAACGCAGGCGCATGGCGGTTTCTATCTGTTGCTGATCGTGGGGAGGGACAAGTCTACGAAACATACGGTGATTCGTTGCAGCGGGCAATTCCCGGTGTGTGCCATCCGTGCAAAGCTTGGCCTCGGGCGTGATTTTCGCTACCTTCGAGGTCGGCCCGTTCGCCTGCGGCGCAGGACGCTTCCGCAGGAATGACACGGTATTGGAATCGCCCGCTCCGCACGCATTCGCATTCACTGCACGTATCCGTCATGAAACACATCCTCTCCCTGTTCACGCTCGCGACGCTGTTCGTCGCATCCACATTTTCGATCACGGCCGACGAGGGCATGTATCCCCTCAGCGAGCTTTCGCGCCTGAATCTCAGGGCGAAGGGACTCAAGCTCGATCCCAGGGAGGTGTACAATCCCAACGGACCGAGTCTGGTCGATGCGATCTGCCGCGTGGGCGGGGGCACGGGTGAGTTCGTGTCGAAGGACGGGTTGATTCTCACGAATCATCACATCGCGTTCAGCGGGGTGAGTGCGGCAAGTTCGCCGCAGAACGATTATCTGAAGAACGGATTCACGGCGCACACGCGCGCGCAGGAGATCCCGGCGAAGGACTACACCTGCCTGATCACGGAAGCGTATCGCGACGTGTCGGCCGAGGTGCTCGCGGCGGCGACGCCGTCGATGTCGCCGTCTGATCGAAGCACGGCGATCCGCGCGAAGATGCAGTCCCTCGCCAAGGCCGAGGAAGCGGGGCGAGCGAACATCTCGTGCGAGGTGTCGGAGATGTTTCCGGGCAAGTCGTACGTGCTGTTCACCTATCGTCTGATCACCGATGTGCGGCTCGTGTACGTCCCCCCGATCGGTGTCGGCAATTTTGGCGGCGAGACCGACAACTGGGTCTGGCCGCGGCACACGGGCGATTTCAGTTTCCTGCGCGCCTACGTGGCGCCCGACGGCAGCACGCGCGCATACGACAAGGCGAACGTGCCGTTCACGCCGAAGCGCTGGTTGAAGATCGCGCCGAAGGGCGTGCGCGAGAATGACTTCGTAATGATTCTCGGGTACCCCGGGCGGACGTTCCGTCACAAGACCTCGCACTATGTCGACCTGCACGAACGGGTGCAGCTGCCATACATCTCGATGCGCTTCGACCGGATGATCGGGTCCGTCGAGGAGGCATCGAGTGGAAATCGCGCGCTCGAACTGATGTACGCCGACTACATCAAGAGTCTGGCGAACGCGACCAAGAACTACAAGGGGAAGCTGCAGGGACTGCGCCGCCTCAGGCTCGTCGAGGAGAAGCGCGGCGAGGAGGCGCAGTTGCAGGCCTTCATCGACAAGACGCCGGCGCTTTCGGCGCAGTACGCCTCGACGCTCACCGACATCGCGAAGGTATACGCCGAGCAGATGACGTGGATGAAGCAGGAGCTCGTCTTCGGTCAGATCGCGCGCAACCGGCTCGTGACGGCGGCCTCGCAGGTGCTTGCCTACGCATCGGCGAAGGAGCGCACGGGCGAGCAGCGTGAAAAGCTGCGCGGGACGATCACGACGATGTATGAGGAAATGGATGGCGGGATCGAACTGCTGCTCCTTTCCGGTCTTGTTGCAGACGCGGCACAGCTGGCGGAAGCCCAGCGCTTCCTCACCATTGATGCGCTGGCCGGGGCTTCCGCGGCGGGGCGTGCGGGTGAGACGGCTGCGCACACGGCGCTTGCGGCGCACGCTTCCCTCACACGAACGAAGGAGGCGCTGCTCGCAGCCATCGACATGTCGGCAACGGACATCGAGGCGAGCGGCGATCTGGTGTTCCGCATCGCGAAGGCCGTACGCGAGTCGTCGGCAGGGATCCGCGACCGGCAGCGTGCGCGCGACGGCGAACTGACGCGGCTCGAGGCGGATCTGCTCGAGGCGAAGATGGCATGGAAGAAGGGATCGTTCCTGCCTGACGCGAACAGCACGCTACGGCTGACCTACGGATATGTGCGCGGGTATGCCCCGGCCGATGCCGTGCGCTATGCGCCGCAGTCCACCCTGCGCGGCATCGTCGAGAAGCATCGGGGCGAGGAGCCGTTCGATGCGCCGGTGCGTCTGCTCGAGTTGTACAACACGAAGCAGATCGATCGTGCGTACATTGATCCCGCGCTCGGCGACGTGCCCGTTGCCCTGCTGTACAACGGCGACACGACCGGCGGCAATTCCGGGAGTCCCGTGCTCAATGCCCACGGCGAACTCGTCGGCGTGAACTTCGACCGCACCTTCGAGGCGACGATCAACGACTACAAGTGGAGCGAAAGCTACAGCCGTTCGATCGGGGCGGACATCCGCTACGTGCTGTTCGTGGCAAAGTATGTCGGGGGAGCGGACTTCCTGCTCAAGGAACTGGGAGTCTGAGCGTGCTCTTCGCCACGCCTGCCGCGATGCACGTCATCGTGCTCAACTCCGGCAGCAACGGCAATGCGGTGTACGTCGAGAGCGTTCGCAGCGGAGCGGCCGTGCTGCTCGACTGCGGAATCTCGCGCAAGCAGATCGAAGTGCGTCTCAAGGTACACGGACGCTACGCCGACCGCGTGCGCGGCGTGTTTATCACCCATGAGCACGGCGATCACGTGCGCGGTGTGGAGGTTTTCAATCGCATGTACCACGTCCCGCTCTACCTGACCGAGGAGACCTTCCGCCGGATGTGGAGCCGGGCCGCGCTCAAGGGCTTCCACTTCATGGCCCATCACGACAGCGTCACACTCGAAGACATCACCGTGACGGCCGTGCCCAAGAGTCACGACGCAGCCGATCCCGTCTCCTTTCTCGTGACCATCGACGGTGTTCGCTTCCTCTACTCGACCGACCATGGAGAGCTCGGCGAGTCGATCACCGCGCTGCTGCCTACCGTGGATGCGCTCATGCTCGAGAGCAACTACGACGTGCGCATGCTGTGGGAGGGCGACTACCCGGACGATCTCAAGGCGCGGGTGGATTCGGTGGTGGGACACCTTTCGAACGACCAGGCCACGTCGTACATCGAACGCCACTGCGATGGGAAGCTGCGCACGCTGATTCTCGCCCACGTGAGCGAGAACAACAACACCCCCGAGCATGTAGCCGCCGCTGCCGCCGACATGCTCGCGCGCACTCCGCACCTGCGTCCCACCGTGCACATCGCCTCCCGCCACACCGTCGGCGACATCATCACCGTCTGACCGGGAGGACGGACGCCCTCGTCCGTCTTAGGAGGACGGACGCCCTCGTCCGTCATTGCACAACACACCGATTCACAAAAAACGGGCATCCCTCGCGGGATGCCCGTTTCCATATACAGCTGTTCGTACAGCCTACAGATACGATTTCTTCAGTTCGAGCTCCTGTGTCAGGCGATCGAGATCGCTCTGATAAGGCAGCGACACCGTCACCACATTGTGCGACTGCGGTGTGGCGAGCGTCACCGTCGGCGCATGCTCGGCATGCGGCAGCACGTTGCGGAACTCCGCATCGGTGTCGGGTGTGGTCTGCTGCGCGTGCAGTGCGTCGCGGTGGTCGCGCGTCGCGGTGATCTCCTCGCGCAGGCGGAGAATGGCGGTTTCCTTCTTCTCGGCGAGCATGCGGTGCAGACGCTTGCCGAGCGAGACCTTTTCCTCGACCGAACGCTTGGCTGTCTCGTAGCGGCTCTTTGTCGCACTGGTTCGCGCCGTCATATAGCTCTGGAACTGATCCATCGCTGCGTCGTACTCCTGCTGCACGCGCGCAAGTTCGAGACGCGTGTGCCAGTACTGTTCGGGATCGGCGGACAGCAGGAAGTAGAACGGCACCCGCATGCGGAAATCGACGGGCAGTCCGTTCAGTGTCGCATATCCGACGGGAAACTTCGTGGCCATGGCACCCTTGAGGGCGGCCTCGTCGAACTGCGCGTCGCCGGAACTGACAGTCACGCGGGCATGCACGACGGAACCCTCGGCCGTGCAGGAGATCTCCACCTCGACCACCCCTTCACGCTCCTCACGGATATGCGCAGCAGGATACTCGGGCGTGCCGTAGCGCGGCTGCTCGAGCGTGGTGAAACGGATGTCGGCTGTATTGTCGGGAACGCGGAAATACGGGGGGACGAAACCTCGTGACTGCGATGCATCGCCCTGCGCGTAAGCGGAGAGGGTGCATCCCACGAGTACTGCTACAATTGTGGCAAAGCGCTTCATACGACCTCGTGACTACGGTACAACGATGAAGGTGCGTATCGTCAAATCAAGGTGAGAAGAAATATTACAGAGTTGTAAGAATTCTGCAAGAGCCGAATTTTCACACCTGTCAAGTGCATTTGTAGAAGATTTCAGGCAATTTTCGAAATATCAAGCACTTGGCGATGCGGAAGGAAGCTCCGATTCCGCGCACCCGATGCGCGCAAGCCAGGCCTGGGCGCATCGGATTCCGTCGACGGCGGCGGATGTGATTCCACCCGCATGGCCGGCACCCTCGCCGACGGGATAGAGCCAGGGATGCGTGGGGGAGGTCAGATGGACGGGATCGCGCTCGATGCGGTAGGGCGAGGAGGTCCGGCTCTCGAGTCCGAAAAGCTGCGCGTCCTCCTGCACTGAGAATCCCCGCATCGTGCGATCGAAACGACTGATGCCGCGACCGAGGGCTTCCGCAATGAAGGGTGGGAGAAGCGCATGCAGGTCGGCGGACGCAATGGGATTCACGCACGAGTGTGCGCCGAGTGCGCGGGTGCGGCTGCCAGAGAGGAAATCCCCCAACCTCTGGGCCGGGACAACATTGCATGCACCAGTCGGATTGACTGCCGCACGGAAGCGCTCCTCGAACTGCATCTGCATGGCCAGCGCCGCATCCACACCGGTGAAGCCTTCACGCGCCAGATCCTCGCGCGAGACGTTCACGACGATCGCCGCGTTCGAGAAGCGGCCGCCCTTGCGGGAGTTGCTCATGCCGTTGGTGATCACGCCGTCGGTCGAGGTGCTTGCATTGAGCACGTAGCCACCGGGACACATGCAGAACGAATAGACCGCGCGCTGCTCGTCTTTCCAGGTGTGGGCGAGACGGTACTGCGCGGTTTCGATGCCGGGGTAGCGCGTGGCATGCTCGGCGCCGTACTGCATGTCGTTGATGGCACGTGCGGTGTGCTCGATCCGCAGCCCCATCGCGAATTCCTTGACATCCATCGCCACGTCACGCGCCCGCAGCAGGGCGTAGGTCTCTCGCGAGGAATGCCCCGTCGCGAGAAACAATGCGGCGGCATCGGTGATGTCGCCGGTGCTCGTACGCAACCGGCCGGGCGCCTGCGCGGCGCCCTCCATGTCGAGCAGGCGCGTGCGGTACCGCACATCCACCCCGTCGTGCTCCATGCGGTCGAGCATGCGCGTGATGCACTGACGGATGAGGTTGGACCCGAGATGGGGATTGTAGACGTAGCGGATGTCGTCAGGCGCACCGAACTCGGTGAACACCGACATCACCCAGGCGATGTACGGCGAGCGGATGCGCGTGATCAGCTTCCCGTCGCTGTAGGTGCCCGCGCCGCCCGCGCCGAACGAGATGTTTGAAAAGGGATCCAGCTCTCCTTTTTTCATGAAGCGCGCCATGTCGCGGACGCGTTCGCGCATCGGCGGACCCTGCTCGACGAGCACGGGAGCGATGCCGTGGCGGTGCAGCCACAGCGCAGAAAAAAGACCACCAGGTCCGCTGCCCACGATCACGGGCCGCGGCAGCGCCGCCCCTACCTGCGCGAGCCGCGAACGCAGCGCCTCGACACGCACGCGCTGCGCGGCGATCAGTCCGCGCGTCGCGTCGGCGGGATCCTGCAGATCCGTGCTCAGCGCGTACTGCACGCGAATCGACCGGTGCTGCCGCGCGTCGATGCTCCGCTTGAGTATGCGCACCTCTTCGGTTCCTGCCGCCGCCCGCACTGCATCGCGAAACTCCTGCTCGCTGTGATTGAAGGGGAGGATGACCTGGAAGGTGTGCATTGCGGGTGCTCAGTCTGGAGTGGGGGATGGAGGAATACCGCCGTCGTCGGGTGCGGCGGGTGGCGTGCCGCCTGCATCGGGGGAAGTCCCTCCCGCGTCGGGGCGGTCGGGAGACGAGCCTCCGCCACCCATCAGGATGCTGCGGATCTGTTCGTCGAGGCTGCGATCGACTGCCGGCGGAATGTGGTCGTCGCGCTGCTCGTTCTCCTTCGTGCGACGGTCGCGCTCGTGCTGGATCGCAGCCAGTTCGGCACGCAGCCGTTCCGTCTCGGCCGCACGTTCGAGTTCGAAGAAGGCGAGCTGCCGGTAGCGCTCGTCGAGATCGTGTTCCGACCAGGTGCCGAGATCTGCACCGAGGGGAGCGGAAGGGGCATCCGCAGCAACGAGAATGGTGATCTCGTTGCTGCGGGTGCTGACAAGGTCGGCATTGTTGACGGCGAGCAGTTGCTCGCTCTCGCGCAGCACACCGATGGCCCGGAGCAGGGTGTGCAGGTCGTTCTTGCCGATGGCATAGCGGATGAAGGTCATGTCGGCATCCGGTCAGGCTCGCGTGGCGCGTTCCATGATCTCGGTCATGCGCCGCACGAAATCCGCCGGCGTGTCGAGCGTATCCTCGATCAGCAGCGCGCCGGCATGAATCTGGCGGATGCACTCGCGCACGAACGCGCTCTCACCGTCGGCTGCATGCAGCGTGGCAAGATTGCGCACGAGGGGATGCGCGAGATTGATTTCAAGGATCTTCTTCGAGCCCGCATAGTTCGTGTCCATCATCTTCATCATGCGTTCCATCTGGGCATCCATGCCGTCCTTGCCCGCGACGAGGGTTGCCGCACTGTCGACGAGCCGCCTCGACTCGACCACATCTTCGACGGCATCACCGAGGGTCTGGCGGAAGACGTCGAGCAGCGATTTCGCGTCCTTCTTTGAAAGCGCATCGGCGGGCTCATCGTCCTTGCCAATGTTCAGCTCCGCCTTTTCGACCGAGACCAGCTTCCGCGAGTCGTATTCGTTGACAGACGGAACGACGAACACATCGACGGGATCGGTGAGCAGGATGACTTCCAACCCCTTCTTTGTGAAGTACTCCAGCTTGGGATTGCGCTCGACGGCCTCGCGTGTTTCGCCGGTGATGTAGTAGATCTCCTTCTGGTCGGCCTGCATGCGTTGCACATACTCGCGCAGCGAGGTGAAGGTGCCCTTGTCGGTCCTGGTGGTTTCGATGCGCAGGAGGTCGATGATGCGGTCGCGATGCGAGAAGTCTTCGTTCACACCGGTCTTGAAGAGCATGCCGAACTTCTGGAAGAACTCGTCATACTTCGCGGGTTCGTTGCGCAGCCACTCCTCGAGCATGGTGAGGACGCGGCCGGTGACCACGTCGCGGATTTTTGCGAGTACGGGACTCGACTGTGTGACTTCGCGCGAGACGTTGAGCGGCAGATCCTCGGTGTCGACGACGCCCTTGAGGAAGCGGAGGTAGTCGGGCAGGAGTTCCTTGCAGTCGTCCTGTATGAAGACCTTGTTCGAGTAGAGATGCAGATTCGATTCGTCGCGCAGATCGATGAAGCGCACGGGCGCGGTCTTCGGCACGAAGAGCAGCGCCTTGAAGTTCACACGCCCCTCGATCGCGAGCTGCAGATGTCCGAGGGGATCCTGCCAGTCGTTGGAGACGAACTTGTAGAATTCAGTGAGCTCTTCGGGCGTGATCTCGTCCTTCGACCGGTGCCAGAGGGCCGAGACCTTGTTGACCTGTTCGAGGCCGAGGGTGATGGGGAAGTCGACGAAGTTCGAGTACTTGCGGATGATGCCGTTGATGCGGTACTGCTGGGCGAATTCCTTCGCCTCCTCCTTCAGCGTGAAGAAGATGCGTGTGCCGCGGGCCTTCCGGTCGATCTCCTCGATCGTGTACGTGCCCTCGCCGCCGCTCTTCCATCGCAGTCCCTTCGCTTCAGGATCGGCATGGCGCGTCTCGATCGTGACCTCGTCGGTGACCATGAACACCGAATAGAAGCCCACGCCGAACTGGCCGATGAGATTGCCGTCGACGGAGGCGTTCTGCTCCTTCATCTTCTTGAGGAATTCGAGCGTGCCCGAACTGGCGATGGTCCCGATGCGATCGACCAGATCCTCGCGCGTCATGCCGACGCCGGTATCCTCGATCGAGATCGTGCGGCGCTCCTCGTTGATGTCGATGGTGATGCCAAGCGTTGCGTCGGGATCGGCGACGGTGGCGCCGGTCAGTTGCATGAACCGGACCTTGTTGAGCGCATCCGACGCGTTGGAAATCAGTTCGCGCAGGAAGATCTCGGGGTGCGTGTACAATGAGTGGATGATCAGATGCAGCAGCTGCCGCATTTCAGCCTTGTACTCGTACTGCTCGACGCCGGGATGGGTTGCTTCACTCATGGTGATCTGTCTCCGATGGTTGCACACATTTTTGACCAGCAACAAATGTATGCAACGCGCCGTTCACCTCGCAATCCACATTGTCGGCTGGGAAGACGGACGCCCTCGTCCGTCGTGGGAGGACGGACGCCCTCGTCCGTCCCATGAGCCATGTCCCGGCAGAAGTTGCACGCAACCCTGAATGCGCGTATGTTTCAACGCTTGTACTGAAACACCTTCGTTCTTTCTCAATCCATGACGGTTTCCGCGCGAGCGGAATGAAAACGGGAATGCCGTGCAAATCGGCAACTGCCCCGCAACTGTAAGCAGCGACATGAGCGCGCGAGTCCCACTGGTCGAACCATGACCGGGAAGGGGCGCGTTCGAGGCCCACGCCGGCTGCAAGTCAGGAGACCTGCCTTCATGGGACACACAGCCTTCGCGGGTGAGGACTGGTGGACTCCTTCACAGGAGCTTGTGCTGCATTCACCCCGTCGCGTTCGCGGACGGGTTTTTTGTTGCCCTGCCTCTCCACCCTTCTCACCCCGACGCGCGCTGATATCAGCCAATCGCCGTCTTCGTGAGCATCAGCCACATCACATATTCCCTGCTCTGTCTCGTCGCACTCCTGCTTCCCCCGGGAGTGGCGGCGCAGTACGCTCGTCGATCCGATGGTGATACGATGCACGTGTCGTTGACCGACCCCGTGGTCGTGACGGCATCCCGCATCCCCTACCTTCTGGAGACTGCACCGGTCGCAACCGATGTGGTCGGCCGCGCGGCGCTCGAGCGTCTACCGATGCGGACGGTTGCAGACGCTTTGACGATGGTGAGTGGAACGGGTGTGCGCATGTACGGGGCGATGGGGAGTCTGTCGACGGTGTCGCTGCGGGGACTGGGCCCCGAGTACACGGTGGTGCTGGTCAACGGGGTGCGCATCAACGACACGCAGAACGGGTTGGTTGATCTGGGGCGCTTCGCGCTGCAGCATGTCGAGCGGATCGAGGTTGCGCGCGGCGGTCATGCCGCGATGTACGGCACCGATGCGCTCGGCGGGGTCGTGAACATCCGCACGGATGTCTCGCACGCACGCACGGGGGCACGTGTGGCGGCAGGCTCGTTCGGCTACCGGCTTCTCGAGGTGGAGGGTGGGATGCAGGGTGCGGTCGGGGTGGTGCAGCTTGTCGCCGGCTATGAGGAAGCGGTGAACGATTTCCCCATGATCGGTCCCACGACCTTCGACCGCGGTCTCACGCGCGAGAACGCCAACTATGTGCGCCGCCGGCTCGGCATGGATGGAATGCTCGTGCTGCCGTCGGCGACCGTGCACCTGACAGGTTCCTATGTGGGCAGCGATGCCGGGATGCCCGGAGCCTACACCTCGAGTGCACAGGGTGAGGCGCGCCAGCTCGACAACGAGGGCATGCTGGCCATGGCGCTGCGCATGCAGCTCTCGCAGCATGCCACGCTCGCGGTCACGCCGTCGCTGCGCATGACCATGCAGCGGTATCGCGATCCGATGACGCGTCTGGACAGTCGCTACGACAATGCAATGGGATCGCTGCTTGCGACGCTCGAGCTGTTGGCATGGCCGGGTGTGCGGCTCTTCCCCGGAGCGGAGATCGGTCTGTCGCGACTGCTCTCTGAGGAGGTGCGCGCAACGCCCGAACGGCTGACGGCCGCGTGTTTCCTCGCGGCCGAACTGCGTCCCTGGGAACCGCTGCGCATCTACCCCACGCTCCGGGCCGAGCTGCTGCGCGACACCCCGGAGCAACGCGCATTCACGGTGCTCACACCGGCACTCGGCATGCATGTCGCGATCGCCGAGCACTGGCTCGCCGCGCGCGCACAGATTGCCCGAGGGTTCCGGGCGCCGACGTTCAACCAGCTCTACTGGCGGGAGGGTGGCAACAGCGGCCTCCGGCCCGAAGATGCGTGGGTGTTCGATGCGGGGATGCGATGGACTCCTGACGGACCGTTCTCTCTGATCGATGTGACCTACTTTCATCACGACATCACCGACAAGATCGTATGGATGCCCGGCTCGGGTCTCTGGTGGTGGCCGCGCAACATCCAGCACGTCGTCTCGCGGGGATTCGAGGGCGTCATCTCCGGGGGCGACGCGACCGGCGACGGGATTTCGTGGCGCGTGGCCGGACAGTACGTCAATGCCCGCAAGATGAACGAGGCCTTTCCCGGAGATCAAACCGCCGGTCGGCGCCTCGTCTATGTGCCCATCGTTTCCGGATCGCTGACCCTCGATGTGCCGATCACTGCCTGGATGCGCGCGGCGTTGCGCCAGCAACTTGTCGGCAGCCGATACTACACGGAGGACAACGATCCCCGGCGCACATTGCCACCCTATGCATTGACCGATTTGGCCGTGACCACCCGCATGCGCATTGCCGGCACCGACAGCGACCTCAAGCTCGAACTACTGAACGCCTTCAACGCGGCCTACGAAGTCGTCGCCTATTTCCCGATGCCCGGCCGTTCCGTTCGCCTCACCCTTTCCTCCTTCCTTGCACCATCCGACACCAGCATCCCATGACCCGATACAGCATGATGCAACACTCCGCTCTTCTCCTCCTCTGTGCGCTCGCCGTCGCCGTCGCCGGCGGCTGCTCCGACGACCTTCCGAACACCCCGATCCCGCCCGACAATGTCGATGGCGTCTACGTGCTCAATGAAGGGAACTTCCAGCGTGCGAACGCGTCCCTTTCGTTCTACGTTCCGGCAGGGGACAGCCTCTACAACGATGTCTTCACCGCCGTCAACGGCCGCGATCTTGGAGACACCGGCAACAGCCTCACGATTCATGACGGACGTGCGTACATCGTCGTCAACGGCTCCAATCGCATCGAGGTGATCAATACGCGTACCCATGCCTTCGTGCACACCATCGTCTGTCCCCCAGGCGCGAGTCCCCGGCAGATCGCATTCGATGCCAACGGTGTGGGATACATTTCGAACCTCTACGCGAACTCCGTGTCCATCTACGATCCCGCAACCCGCACCATCATGGGGGAAGTCGCCGTTGGCGCGAATCCCGAAGGACTCCTCGTCGCAGGAGGACACGTGTTCGTCGCAAACAGTGGATTCGGAAGCGGCCGCACCGTCTCGGCGATCTCCACTGCGACACGCACCGTCGTCGCCGCCATTCCGGTGGGTGACAATCCCCAGGCCATTGTGGCCGTCGACGCCACCACAGCACTCGTGCTCTGCACGGGCGCCTACAACGACTGGAGCGATCCGAACGATGACACTCCCGGGACATTGTATTGGATCGACCTCGCCGACCGTGGTGTGAAGGATTCCCTCGTGCTCGGTGGACATCCCCAGCGGCTTGCTGTCGACGCGCGCGGTCACGCCTACACCGTTGCGGAAGACGGGATCACACGCGTCGATCTCGCCACGAAACAGATCACACCCCGCTTCATCCCCGGATCCTTCTACGGACTGGCCGTTGCATCATCGCTCAAGCGCATCTACGTGACCGAACCGCTCGACTACGTGCAGTCCGGGCGCTTTGTCGTCTACTCCGATGCGGGTGTGCGGCTCGCCGCACATGCTGCAGGCATCATTCCCGGGGCGATCGCCATCGTGGAGTAGCCGCGCAGCAATGCCGCATGTACATGAAGAGGGGGACGTCGCCGTCCCCCTCTCTCGTCAGTTCTTCGTCTTCTCCAGAATCCATCCTGATATCGTTTCGAGTACGCCGGGTGCGAACCGCTTCGGCAGTGTTGCGTACTCGTCGACCGTCCCCTTCTCGGCGACCTGGAAGAGATGGTTGGCCGAGGGAATCACCTTGATCGTGAAGTCCCGCACCCCGCCCTTCTTGAACGCCTCCTTCATCCGCTGCATGTTCATCTTCGCAGGCACCTGCACGTCCTTCTCACCGAAGAGCGCGAGCACCGGCACACGCACGGCGCGCAGCACGGTTGCGGGATCGAAGTCGATGAAGTGGCGGAACCATCCCGTGCGGGTCGAGGAGAGCTGCATCTCGATGCGCCCATCGACGGTGGAGTCGACATTCGTGATCATGGCCCGTGCTTCCGCAGGCATCGAGTCGAGATTGGTGAGCATGTCTTCCCGCATGCGCGTGCGCACGTCATCCCATCCCGTATTCGTCCGCAACGCCACGTAGAGCATGCGCTGCGTTGTCAGCGTGCGCACGATCGTGGTGCTGTCGGCGCCGCCCGCGCGCATGAGCGTCTCGATCTGCGACATGATGATGGTGTCGCCCGGCCAGGCGGTCCCCGCGAGCAGCACGATGAACGACACGCGGTCGCTCTTCGTCGCAGCGATCGGCGCCACGATGCCGCCCTCGCTGTGCCCGAGAATGCCGATGCGTGCGGCGTCGATGTCCGGTCGGTCGGCGAGCGTGGAAACTGCGGTGATCGCATCGGCCGCGAAATCGTTGGTTGTCTGATCCGGGGAGGCACCCGTCGAACCACCCACGCCGCGGTCGTCGTAGCGCAGCACTGCGATGCCGGCGCGCGTCAGGTGGTCGGCGATGATCTTGAACGGCTTGAATCCGAAGATCTCCTCGTCGCGGTTCTGCGGTCCGCTGCCCGTCACGAGCACGACGGCCGGATGCGGTCCTGTCCCCTCCGGCAATGTGAGCGTCCCGGCCAGCACGCCGTCGCCGTTCTTGAACGTCACCTCCTCGCTGCGGTATGGCGGAGCCGTCGTGTCGTCGGGAGGGTCGGCGGTCAGCGCGCCGGGTGTCAGCGAGAACGTGCCATTGTAACCCGCCTGCGAAAAGCGTCCGGAAATCGAATCGCCGCTGCGCGTGCCCTCGAAGGATGCGACCGTCGGTCCCGCAGGCAACTCAAAACGGATATTCGGATGCGCATATCCGACACCCCGAAGCGGAAGCTTCATCGCTGCCTGCTGCGGGATGTCGATCGTGGCGGCGAGGCTGTCGCCCTGCGGCGTGAACGTGACCTGGATTGCGAGCTGCTGGCCCATGATCGAGAGCGAGCCCTTCCAGGCGCCCTCGAGCTGCTGGGCGCTGATCGTGTGGGAAAGTGCGGCGGCGAAGAGCGCCGTCAGAAGAAGAGAGGTGCGCATGTCAGACTCCGAAGCTCAATGATCCCGCAATATACATCAGCGGGAGAACGGTCGGTGGACGCAGGGTGTGAGACGCGTCCTACTTCCGACGCACCCCCACCCATGCGCCAAAGCCCGGGACGTCGAAGCGCATGCCTGCAGAGGTCTCCTGCATCGCGCCCGCGCCGAACACGCGCGTGAATCCCTTGATGGACGACTGCTGCACGGTGAACGCGTTGGCGTGCTCGGCGAGGTTCACGACGACAAGCGCTTCTTCGCGCGGCGTGCTGCGCGTGAAGACGTGGAACGACGGTTCGGCCGGCGTCGGCACGCGTGCATACGAACCGCGCCGCAGCGACACATGCGCGCGCCGCAGCGCATGCAACTCCGTGTACAGCGCGCGGAATTCCGCGGCATCCGTGCTCCAGTCGATCGGCTGCTTCTCAAACAGACTCATCGGCACACGCGACCCGACCTCCTGTCCGTTGTAAAGGAGCGGCACGCCGGGCAGCGTGTTCATGAGCACGGCGGCCGCCTTCGCCCCCCGCACTCCGAACAGGTCCACAGGCGCACCATCGTAGAAATGCTTGTCATGATTCGTGCTGAAGCGCAGCCGCAGCGCACCACGAGGATACGAGAGCTGTTCGGTACGCAACACGTCATCGAGATCGGCGGCCGACCCCGCACCCTTCAGCATCGGTTTCAGGATGTCGTAGGTGTTCCATGCATACGTCATGTCGAAGGCGTCGATGTGCAGCGAGGGATGTGCGCCTTCGGCCAGCATGAGGATGGGACGGATACGCCGCAGCATACGCGTGGCCTCGACCCAGAAATCCGTCGGCACCATTTCCGCAACGTCGCAGCGGAAGCCGTCGATGCCGACGTCGCGGACCCACCACGCCAGCATGTCCATCATCCACGCGCGCAGCGCGGGACGGGTATAGTCGAGATCCGCCACATCGCTCCAGTCGGGATTCGGCGCGATGATGCGCCCTGTTGCATCGTGGGTGTACCACTCGGGATGCTCCGTGATGAGGGGATTGTCCCACGCCGTGTGATTGGCCACAAGGTCGATGATGATGCGCATGCCGTGCGCGTGCGTGGCCGCAACGAGCGAGCGGAAGTCGTCCATCGAACCGAACTCGGGATTGACCGCGTGGAAGTCACGTACGGCGTAGGGACTCCCCAGCGAACCTTTCCGCTTCACCACCCCGACCGGATGCACGGGCATGAGCCACACGACGGTCACACCCAGCGCCTTCAATTCCGGCAGCCGCCGCTCGAGCGCGGCGAAACTGCCCTCGGGCGAGAACGAGCGCAGATACACCTCGTAGATCACCGCGTCGCGCACCCAGTCGGGACTCGACACGGGCAGCATGTCGTGATACTCGCTGCGCAGCAGATCCTCCGTGCTCTCATAGCTGCGGATCCGTACGGAACCGAGCAGACCGCCGGGTCCGCCGGTATCCTCGATGCGCACGGCAAGCACATTCCCGCGTGTGCGCACATGTCGTGTGACATCGAAGAAGAAGGCCTGCGCATGCCCCACATGCGTTCCGAGCCGCACGCCGTTGATCCAGACCTCGGCATTGTCGTCGACACCGTCGAACACGACGGCGTACTGCGACGGCGCCTCGTCGGCGGAGGCTTCCGACGGGAGGTCGAAGCTGCGCACGTACCAGGCCGTCCCGTCATATGCGTCGAGGCCCGGGGCGAGTCCATCCCACAATCCCGGCACCTTCACCGAATCCCATGCCGAACGGTCGGTCGACGCTGCGAACCAGCCGTCGGCCACGCCGCGCTGATCGGGATCGGTGTGGAAGAGCCAGACGCCGTCGAGGGACAGGGAGAACGGTGCGTCGGTCATGGTGGAGCCCCCCTTGCCGCAGGCCGCCACGGCGAGCGGAAGCAGTGCCCACGCGCAGCAGCGAATGAGTCGATGGATGGTGGTCATCGGTGCACTCGGATGGTGGACAAGAGATGGAATGATACCGCGTGCTGCCGCGGCATCGGCGAGGTCAATCGCCGAAGGAGATGCCGAGGTCGCGCGCGGTGAGCACGGTGTCGCAGTCCAGCGGCACCACCTTCATGCGGCGCGTGGCACGTGCGAGCGGGACGTAGCGCACGGTCGGGGGATCGAGTGCGACCATGACGCCGTTCTGACCCTCGTCGAGCGCACGCACGGCGGCGGCGCCGAAACGGAGTGAGAGCAGACGGTCGTTCATCGTGGGCGTGCCTCCGCGCTGCAGGTGGCCGAGCACGACGTGGCGCGTTTCCTGGCCGGTCATCTCCTGCAGTTGTGCGGCGATGCGTTCGGCGGCTCCGCCGAGTCGCTCGGCGCGTCCAATCTCGTGCGAGATCACCGAGTGCGTACCGCCGTGCGGGAGTGCGCCCTCGGCCACGACGATAATCGAGAAGCTGCGCCCGTTGCGCACACGCTCGCGGGTCTTCTCGGCGACCTTCTCGATGTCGTAGGGGATCTCGGGAATGAGGATCACGTCGGCGGTCGAGGCGACACCGGAGTTGAGGGCAATCCATCCCGCATACCGGCCCATGACCTCGACGACCATGATGCGGCGATGCGCTTCGGCAGTGGAGTGCAGACGATCGATGCACTCGGTCGCGAACGAGACCGCACTGTCGAACCCGAAGGTCGCGATCGTGCAGTCGAGATCGTTGTCGATGGTCTTCGGCACGCCGATGATGCGAAGGCCCTTGCGCGAGAGCGCGTCGGCGATCGAGAGCGACCCGTCGCCGCCGATGGCGATCACCGCGTCGATTGTGTGCCGGCGGCATGCGCGGATGATTTCGTTGCTGCGGTCGATCGTTCGAATCGAGCCATCCTTCTGCACGACGGGATACTCGAGGGGATTGCCGCGATTGGTCGTGCCGAGAATCGTGCCGCCGAGATGCGTGATGCCCCGCACGGATGCAGGGGTGAGCGTGATGAGTCCGCCATCGGGAAACGTGTCGGGAAACATCAGCCCGTTGTACCCGTCGCGGATGCCGAGACATTCCCATCCCCGCTGCGCCGCGCTGAGCACGACGGAACGGATGACGGCGTTGAGTCCCGGTGCGTCGCCGCCGCCGGTGTTGATCGCAATGCGCCGGATGCGCGGTGCCCGTGTCGTCGCTGCTGCGGAAGCCGTTCGTGCCGAGGCTGCATGCGGACGCGATGTTGAACTGCGTGCCATGAGTGCGTGAATGCTGTCGAAGTGGGGAGTGGTGCCGATGGGAAATCTACGCACTCGCGTGCGCAATAAAAAAGCACAGGCGGGGAACCACCGTTCCTGCGGCCGACCGTGGCAATGCATGTGATTGATCGACGTCTGCAGCTTCGCTACTTTCGCATGATCACTTCCGATACACGCATCACGAACGGAGACAGGCAATGGCCGACTACCCGAAGCATTTGTACATGATCGTCTTTCCCATCAACGCGCTCGTCGCCTCACAGCTCGAGCCGAAGGAGTTCGCACAGCACTACACGATTGGCAGTGCGCGACACTTCCAGGGCAAGGTGATCTTCGCGGAGATCGACATTACATATCGTGATCCATACTTCGCCATCGACGAGTACCTCGCGCAGACAGTGCCGCATCCCGACGGTGCGCCGAAGCGCACCAAGTTCATAAGCACCTATCGCGTGCTCGAACACATCTCGCTCGATGCGATCAAGACGCTGCATCTGGTCACACCCAACGGCAACGCACTCGAACTGCAGGCCGCCGAATACGACAAGCAGAACGCGAGCAACCTCATCCGCCTCTACCAGAGTATCGCGCCATCGTCGAATTTCGTTGCATCCCGCCTCGACCAGCGCGCGTTCGGCTCGTACCTGACGCAGTCACGCTCGAAGGGCGCGCCACGCATCTGCTTCACGCAGATCGATTTCAACATCGAGGAGTTCATGGCCGAGAATCGCAATCGGGACATCATGACCTCGCCGATTCCCGACAGCAATCCCTACCAGCTGCTCGACTGTCTGACCGAACTCGAGCACGACCACAACAAGATGGTGAAGACGATTACGCTCTCGACGGTGTTGCATGCCGTGTCGTACCGCCTGCTGCGCCACGGTTTCTGGTTCTTTGGTACCGAAGGCATGAAGTTCTTCCCGATGCCCGATGTACACGACCTCGAGACGAAGCACTACGATTGGTGGAAGCACGTGCGCTAGGCGCATGACACCGTCGCTGCAGGCGCATGTGCGTCCGGTCGCAGCGACCACATCGCATGTTCACGGAAATCCCGGCCGCAAATGGTCGGGATTTCCCGTATATTCCGGGTCATGAAACTCTCATTTCAATGTTCAAGGACACACCGATGACGATGAACCTCGACATGATCGAGCGCGTCTACGCGAAGCTGCCGGCTGCGGTCGATGCTGCGCGTGCGCTGCTCGGTCGTCCCATGACCTACGCGGAAAAAGTACTCTACGCGCACCTGTGGGAAGCTCCCACAACCGTGTTCACACGCGGCAAGGATTACGTCGACTTCGGTCCCGACCGCGTCGCCATGCAGGATGCCACCGCGCAGATGGCGCTGCTGCAGTTCATGAGCGCGGGCATCCCCCGCGTGGCCGTGCCCAGCACCGTGCACTGCGACCATCTCATCCTCGCCGAACACGGTGCCGCGCAGGATCTCGCCAGCTCGCTCGACACGAACCGCGAGGTCTTCGACTTTCTCGGCTCGGTGTCGCGCAAGTACGGCATCGGCTTCTGGAAACCCGGCGCGGGCATCATCCATCAGGTCGTCCTCGAAAACTACGCCTTCCCCGGCGGCATGATGATCGGCACGGATTCGCATACGCCCAATGCAGGCGGACTCGGCATGATCGCCATCGGCGTCGGCGGTGCCGATGCGGTCGACGTCATGGCCGGCATGCCGTGGGAGCTCAAGTTCCCGAAACTCATCGGCGTGCGCCTCACCGGCGCGCTGAGCGGGTGGACTTCGCCGAAGGATGTGATCCTCAAGCTCGCCGGCATCCTCACCGTCAAGGGCGGCACCGGCGCCATCGTCGAGTATTTCGGAGATGGATGTCGGAATATCAGCGCCACGGGCAAGGGCACCATCTGCAATATGGGGGCGGAAATCGGCGCCACCACCTCGCTGTTCCCCTTCGATGCGAAGATGGCCGCCTATCTCCGCTCCACCGGTCGCGACGACGTGGCTTCCGCTGCGGAAGCCGTCGCAGCGCATCTCCAGGCGGATCCCGAGGTCGAGGCGCATCCGGACTCCTACTACGACCAGGTCATCCACATCGATCTCACCACGCTCGAACCGCATGTGAACGGACCGTTCACCCCCGACCGCGCGTTTCCGATTTCGGCGTTCGCCGCGGCGGTGCGCGAGAACGGATGGCCCGAGGAACTGCGCGTGGCGATGATCGGCTCGTGCACGAACTCGAGCTATGAAGACATCGACCGCGTGGCGGCGGTGGCGCGGCAGGCGAAGGCGGCGGGACTCCGTGCGAAGTCGGACTTCCGCATCACACCGGGATCGGAGCAGGTGCGTGCGACGATCGAGCGCGACGGACAGCTCGCCGCGCTCGAGGATATCGGTGCCTCGGTGCTCGCCAATGCGTGCGGACCCTGCATCGGCCAGTGGAAGCGCCACGACGTGCAGAAGGGCGATCGCAACTCGATCATCACCTCGTTCAACCGCAACTTCACGGGACGCAACGATGGCAATCCCGACACCCACGCCTTCGTGGCGAGTCCCGAAACCGTCGCCGCGCTCGCCATCGCCGGCACGCTGACCTTCGACTTCACGAAGGAGACGCTCGTCAACGAGAAGGGCGAGACGGTGCTGCTCGCGCCGCCGACGGGCGACGAGCTTCCTGCAGCCGGATTCGTCCCCGACCCCGATGGCTTTGTTGCGCCGGCGGAGGACGGATCGACTGTCACGGTCACCATCGATGCCGACAGCCAACGCCTGCAGGCGCTTTCGCCGTTCGCCGCTCCCGTCGACGGACAGTACGCGAACATGCCGGTGCTGCTCAAGGCACTCGGCAAGTGCACGACCGATCACATTTCGATGGCGGGTCCTTGGCTGCGTTTCCGCGGACATCTCGACAACATTTCGAACAACATGTTCATCGGTGCAGTCAACGCGTTCAACGGCACGGTGAACAAGGTGAAGAACCAGCTCGACGGCGGCTATGACGAAGTGCCGAATGTGGCGCGCGCGTACAAGGCCGCGGGCATGGGCTGGGTCGTTGTCGGCGACGAGAACTATGGCGAAGGTTCGAGCCGCGAGCATGCGGCGATGGAGCCGCGGCATCTCGGCGGACGTGCGATCATCGTCAAGAGCTTCGCGCGCATCCACGAGACGAATCTCAAGAAGCAGGGCATGTTGCCGCTGACATTTGCGAATGCGGCCGACTACGACAAGATTCTCGAAGACGACCGCATCACGGTGCACGTCGAGCAGCTCGCACCCGGTGCGCAGCTTCCGATGACAATCACGCACGCAGACGGCACGACCGACACGGTCATGCTTGCCCACACCATGAATGCGCAGCAGATCGAGTGGTGGATGGCCGGCAGCGCATTGAACCTCATCGCGGCGAAGTCGCGCTGAGTTCGATCACTTCATTGCATACACAAGGGCGGCCACGGCCGCCCTTGTGCGTGATGGGAGGACGGACGCCCTCGTCCGTCCAATGGACGGCGAGACGCCGTCCCCCCATTGGCGGCGAGACGCCGTCCGTCCGTTGAGATCCATCATTGACGGGAGTTCAGTGGGTATAGGGTGGACGAAGACGTCCACCGACCAGTCCCTACCCCACGTGCTCGCTTCGGATGAGTGCGAGCAGCTCGGTGTAGTTCGAAATCGCGAGCGCCTTTTCTCGCACATCCTCGCGCCCGAAGGTGCGGGCGATGTCTGCGAGCAGCTCGAGCTGTGCGACGTCATCATCAGCCGGCGTGATCAGCAGAAAGATCAATCGCGCCGGCACGCCGTCGGGTGCATCGAAATCGATGCCGTCGCGCGACATGCCGATGGCGACGTAGGGCGCGGGGAGTCCCTCGATGCGTGCATGCGGCACGGCGAGACCGTTTCCGAGACCCGTTGCCATGATTTGCTCGCGCTTCCACACCTCTGCGGCGATGCGCTCTGCGGCGATCGGCGCCCCCAGCGCGAGTCCCCGTGCGAGCGCCGCGATGGCTTCCTCTCTGTCGCGGGCGGCGAGCACCGGCTGAAACGCCTTCGAGACGAGCACGTCAATGAGCCGGCGCGGTTTCTTCCTCTTCAGGATCCTTTCCATGAGCGGACCGCTCATCATCGAGGTCACCAGTGCCATGACCACAAGTGCGACGAACATGCGCTCGCGGATCACGCCTGCCTGCAGGGCGAGGAGACCGAGAATGATTTCCATGGCGCCGCGGGCATTCATGCCGAAGCCGACGGCCCAGGCCTCGCGCGGCGCGAGTCCGCTGAGTCGCCCGCCGATGCCGCATCCGAGCACCTTGCCGGCGGTGGCGACGACGAGCACGATGGCGACGAGACCGAGGTCGAAGTTTGCAGCGAAGTTGACCTTGAGGCCGATGCTTGCAAAGAAGAGCGGGGCGAAGATGAACGAGACGAAGCGGTCGATGATGGCGCGGGTCTGCTCGCGCAGGTGGGGCGAGTCGCCGAGGGCGATGCCGACGAGGAACGATCCGAAGATGGCGTGGATGCCGATCGACTCGGTGTACGCCGCGCCGGCCAGCGCGAGCGAGAGCGCGAAGGCGAGCACGCCGCCGGGCCAGCTTGTGTGCGCCTGCAACCAGGGGAGGATGCGGTTGATGAGCCAGCGTCCGATCGTGAGGGCGAAGACGGCGAAGAGCAAAGTCATCCAAATGGTGGTGCCGACCGAGGGACCGTGCGAGGCGGCGCTTGCGCCCATCATGCCGAGGATGATGGCAAAGATGATCCAGCCCACGAGGTCGTTGAAGATCGCGGCGGCAACGACCAGCATGCCGAGGTCGCTGCGGTAGAGTCCCATGTCCATCAGCGTCTTCGCGATCACGGGCAGCGCCGAGATCGAGAGCGCGGTGGCGAAGAAGAGCGCGTAGATATGTTCGTCCTGCCCCGGTTCGTGGCCGATGAGCGAAGGCAGGTACCAGGCGATGCCGTATCCAATGGCGAAGGGGATGACCATGCCGGCGATGCTGACATTGATGGCGGCGCGGCCCTGGCGCCAGACGGTCGAGAGATCGACCTCCATGCCGGCGACGAGCAGGAAGAGGGTGATGGCGAGGGTGGTGAGACCGTCCTGCGCGAGGGCGAGGGGTCCGGTGGTTGGAAAGAGTGCAAGGGTGATGCCTGGGGCGATGGTGCCGAGCACTGTAGGACCCAGCACGATGCCGGCGATGATTTCACCGAGCACTGCGGGCTGGTTGAGGCGGCGGGCGAGTTCTCCGAAGATGCGCGCGATGCCCAGCAGCACGCTGAGCGAGAGCAGGAAGATGGTGACTTCCGATGCGGTGAGTCTGTCCATCAATCCTCCCGCGCAGAGGTTGCGCCGCGCGGACGGTAGAGCATGCATGCGCAGGGCAGGTACTGCAGCGCGAACTCGACGTCGTGCGGGAAGATCTTGTCCCACAGCCCCAGCTTCCGCACGGGGGTCGGAAAGATCAGCAGGTCGGCGTGCACGCGACGCGCGTAGCCCACGCACTCGAATCCCTTTCTGCCATGCAGGCAGGCACGGCGCAACGTGACACCCTCGAGATCGAACGTGTCGAGCCAGGTCACGAGGCGATACTCCTCCTCGGCATGCAGCGAGTCGAGCAGATGCTCCTCGCCGCGGATGTCGAGTGTGCCCTCGAGTCCCTGCCGCAATCCCGCGAGTTCGTACTCGTAGACCACGTGCAATTCGGCCTTCTCGCGTCTGGTGAGATCGATCGCGAACAGCAGTGCCTCGCGCGAGCTGTCGTCGGGATCGATGGTAATGACGATGGTGCGGAACGGCTCGGGCGGCAGGGTCGGCGAGGTCAGCAGCAGCACCGAGCAGGGTGCCTTCCGTGCGATCTTGCGCGCGATCGAGCCGACGTAATATTCGAGCGCGCCCTCCTTTTCGAGCGCGCCGGCCACGACGAGGTCGACGTCGCGCTCCTCGGCCATGCGGCAGACGGTGCGTGAGGCGCCTGCGTCGACGATGTCGAGCTGCGCGCTGGTGATGCCGGCGGAGTCGAGCAGCCGCGTGAGGTCTGCGCGTGTGTCAGGCGTGTCGTCGCCCGCGTGCACATAGGCGACGCGTGCGTCGTACAGGGCGGCGATGCGGTGGGCTTCGGCGGCGACGGCCGCGGCGCGCGGCGACCGCGCGATGCTGGCCAGCACGTCTCGCAGCGGCGGCAGTGTGTTCTCGGGCATGGGGACGACGACTGTGGTGAACGATCTCCGGAAGCTACGAAAGGCGGAGGAGTTGCGCCAGACGAGCGGCGCCGTCGCGCAGGTCGGCGGCGTCCGACAGCAGGCTCGCCACCAGATGCACACCCGCACGGAAATCGAAGAAGTATCCCGGATGCAGGTGGATGCCGTGCCGCTCGAGCAGCATGAGGGCGAGGGATTCATCGAGTGGAGGAGAAGCGTTCCGGCTGCGAGCCCGGGCTACGTGCCCCCGCACCTCGGTCGCATCGTCGCCCGCGCCGGGGGAAGCTTCCGCTGCGACAAGGCGGCGTGCATGGTCGTCATCGACGCGCAGTACCGCGTACCATCCCCCGTCGGCACGCAGGAGCTCGGCGCCGGCGTGCCCGGCGAACTGATCCCTCAGCACGGCCAGATTCTCGCGGCAGCGGGTGAGGATGGGCTGCTGCATCGCATCGGCGCGCGCAAGCAACGCGGGCACGGCCAGCTGCACCGGCGTCGAGACCGACAGGTAGGTGTCGGCGATGAAGTCGAGCGCGTCAAGGGCGCGGGCGACAGCGGCGGCGGGACCTCGCGTGGCGATCCATCCGAACTTGAGCTGCGGCAGGGCGAGGATCTTCGAGACGCCGTTCAGCGAAAACACGAGGGCGTCGCCATCGCGCGTTGCGGCGCTCGTGCGCACGGCGTCGTCGCGCAGCGGATAGTCGTGGAACACCTCGTCGACGATGAGCGCGAGGTCGTGCTCGGCGCACCAGCGCTCGAGCAGCACGAGGTCGTCGGGGTGCAGGTACGAGCCGGTGGGATTGTCGGGCGAGACCGCGACCACCGCGCGCGTGCGCGGCGAGCGTGCGGCCTCGAGCGAGGTTGCGTCGATGCGCCAGCCCTCCGTGGCGTTGTAGCGCAGGTTGTAGCGACCGAGGGCGATGGACTGCAGTCCGGCCAGATACTCGATGAGGGGATAGCTCGGCTGCGGGACGAGGATCTCGTCTCCCGGCTCGGCCAGCAGCATGAAGAGGAAGGCATAGGCCTCGCTCGTGCTCGCCGTGCAGTGGATGCGCTCTGTGGGGAGTGTGATGCCGCGTGTCGCGTAGTACGCGGCGACAGCCGCCCGTGCCGGGGGAAGTCCCCTGGGATGCGGCTCGTAGTACGCCGCCTCCTCATGCACGAACGCTGCTGCAAGCTCGGCGGCGTCGATCGTGAATCCCGCGCGCGTGGGATTCGAGGTCGTCAGGTCGAGCACCGGCAGTCCGGCCGCACGCCGCGCATCGAGTGCGCGGGCGAGCGGTGCGGGCGTGAGATCCGCCGGAATGCGGGCGCTGAAGGTCGGCACGAAGTATCGGAGGTATCGGTCTGAAATCAGAGAGCCGGAGAAACTCCGGCTCAGTGTGTCGTGGGGAATGTGAGCAGGGACCTCAGGCAGTCGGTGGTGCGCCAGCCGCCGTCGCCTTGCTGCGTTCGATCGTTTGAAGGACGAGGTAGTTCTCGCCGTACTTCTTCAGGTTCGAGAGTTCCATGTCGAACTGCGAGAAGTGGCGTTCTTCATCCAGCACCAGTTCTTCGAAGATCTTGCGTGAGGCGGAGTCGGCATTGGCCGAGCATTCGTTTGCCCAGAGATTGTAGTCGCGCACGCTGCCCGACTCCATGTCGCAGGCCATCTGCAGCATGGCGGCGACGTCCAGCACCGGCTTGGTGGCTTCGGCGACTTCCATGACGACGTCGCCCTTCAGGAAGAGGATGCGTTCGGCGAGCTTCTCGACGTGCATCATCTCCTCGATGGCCGTGCGCTTGAACAGCGCCGACAGTAGGTCGTAGCCCTGGTCGTCGCAGTGAAAGTGGAAGTACATGTACTGGTGCACGGCGGCGAGTTCGTCGGCCGCGGCCTTGTTCAGCAGTTCGATGCTCTTTTCATGCATGTGCGTGGTCTCCGTATGCGGGAATGGGTTTCGCAGATTCAGACCGCAATCTACGAAATTCCCACAACGGCATCATCGCGCCGGTTCTGCCTGAAGTCGAAGACCCAGTGCGGCGATGACCTTGAGGATTGTTGAGAAATCCGGATTTCGGTCACCGGATAGAGCCTTGTACAGGCTCTCGCGTGAAAGTCCCGTCTCGCGGGCGATCTGCGTCATGCCTCGGGCGCGGGCGATGTCGCCGAGTGCGCGTGCGATGATTGCGGCATCATTGCCTGCTTCATCGATGGTGGCCTGCAGGTATGCGGCCATCTCTTCGGGGATGCGCAGATGTTCTGCAACATCATAGGGACTGGTGTGGAGTCGTGTCATTGTACTTCCAGAAACTGTGCTGCGAGTTCGTGCGCCTTTCGGATGTCGTCTGCTTGGGTCCGCTTGCTCCCACCGCAGAGGAGTAGGATGAGTCGGCTTCCGTGCTGAAGCTAGTACACACGGTATCCGGGACCGGTGTCGATGCGAAGTTCGGAAACGCCTTGACCTACCGGGCGAACATCACCCGCGTTTCCGTTTCGCAGCCGTTCGATGCGAACAAGAATGCGTGCTCGCGCTTGCAGGTCACGGAGAGCATCTATCCAGTGCGCAAACTGGGCTGTCTTGATCACTTCATACATGGACCAATGTAGCCATCAGGCTACACCATGTCAAGGGGGTTGCGAACGGTCGGTGGACGTCTCCGTCCACCCTCCTCTCAAAAGCAACGGCGCCCGGGAAGGGGCGCCGTGTGTGTTGCTGTCAATGGTGGGTGCGAGGTTACGAACAGCCGCTCGTCGTGCCGCAGTCTTCACACACAGTGCAGGCACCGTTGCGCTTGACGCGCGACGATCCGCATGAGCACATTTCACCGGTGTACCCTTGGGCCTTCGCACGGAGGATGGTGCTCGAGTCGCGCTTCTGCGTGCGCACCTCCTCGGCGACGGGCTCGGCACCGCTCCCGGCTGCATGCTCGACGCTGCCTGCGTCGGCGGAGGCTTCCGCTGCGGCGCGGCGGGGCAGGGTGGGGGGTGAGTTGAAGCTGGCCAGCGGCTTTTCGACGGGCTCGTCCACCGACTTCACATGCACGAAATCCGTCCGCCCGAGATACTCGTAGCCCAGCACGCGGAAGACGTAGTCGAGAATCGAGGTGGAGTTCTTGATGGCCTCGTGACCGATCACGACGCCCGCGGGCTCGAAGCGTGTGAAGGTGAACGAGTCGACGAGCTCTTCGAGGGGAACGCCGTACTGCAGGGCCTTCGAGGTGAGCACGGCGAAGCAGTTGAGCAGGCCCTTGAACGAAGCACCCTCCTTGTACATGTCGATGAAGATCTCGCCGAGGCCGCCGTCGTCGTACTCGCCGGTGCGGAGGAAGACCTTGTGGCCGCCGACGACCGCCTCGCGCACGAAGCCGTGACGCTTGGCGGGAAGCTTCCGGCGCTGGGCCTTGGTGAGGATCTTTTCCTGCACGTCCTTCGGACCGATCTGTTCGTTGAAATCGTGCTCGTCACCCATTTCGGTGAGGGCTTCCGACTCGGCATCGCTGATGGTGTTGAGGGGCTGTGAGAGCTTCGAACCATCGCGGTAGAGGGCGTTGGCCTTGAGCATCAGGGTCCACGACAGCATGTACGCGCGCTGCACGTCGCTGATTGTCGCGGTCGACGGCATGTTGATGGTCTTCGAAATGGCGCCGGAGATGAAGGGCTGCACGGCTGCCATCATCTTGATGTGACCGTCGGTCGAGATCCACCGCGTGCCGCGCTTGCCGCATTTGTTGGCGGTGTCGAACACGGGAAGATCGCTCGTGCGCAACTGGGGAGCGCCCTCGATCATCATCGAACCGCAGACGTACTCGTTGGCACGATCGATCTGCTCGGCACTGAATCCCATCGCGCGCAGCATGCTGAAGTTCGGGTCGTCGAGCTGCTCGGCGGTGAAGCCGAGACGGAAGCACGCATCGTCGCCGAGCACCCAGCGATTGAAGGCGAACTGGATCTCGAAAACGGAGTCGAGCTGCGCTTCGATCTTCTCGATGGCGTCGGGGGTGAAACCCTTCGCGAGCAGGCTGTCGCGATTGATGTCCGGGCAACCCGCGAGGGTGCCGTGACCCTTGACGTAGCGTTCGATGTCTTCGATCTGTTTGTCGCTGTACCCGAGTGTCTCCAGAGCCTTGGGCACGGACTGGTTGACGATCTTGAAATACCCGCCACCGGCGAGCTTCTTGAATTTCACGACTGCAAAGTCGGGTTCCACACCCGTCGTGTCGCAATCCATCACCAGCCCGATGGTGCCGGTCGGGGCGAGCACCGACACCTGCGCGTTGCGGTAGCCGTTGCGCGTACCGATCTCGAGGGCCTGATCCCAGCTGCGACGGGCTGCGGCGAGGAGTCCTTCAGGACACAGGTTGGGATCGATGCCCATCGGAGTGATCGTCAACCCCTCATATTCGTTCGGTGCGGCGTTGTATGCGGCACGGCGATGATTGCGGATCACGCGCAGCATGTGCTCGCGGTTGGCCTCGTAGCGGGCGAAAGGACCGACATCGCCGGCCATTTCAGCCGAGGTTGCATACGATTCCCCGGTCATGAGTGCGGTGATGCCACCGGCGATCGCGCGACCGCGGTCGCTGTCGTAGGGCACGCCGGCGACCATGAGCAGCGAACCGAGATTGGCATAGCCGAGACCGAGCGTGCGGAAGAGGAAACTCTTCTCGGCCACAGGCTTGCTGGGGAATTGCGCCATCAGGACGGAAATCTCGAGCGTGATCGTCCAGATCCGCACCGCATGGCGGAAGCCCTCGGTGTCGAGCTCGTGCGTCTTCTCGTTCCAGAAGTAGCCGAGGTTGATCGAGGCGAGATTGCAGG
The DNA here is from genome assembly GCA_023432805.1 of Bacteroidota bacterium. Classification (GTDB taxonomy): domain Bacteria; phylum Bacteroidota; class Ignavibacteria; order SZUA-365; family SZUA-365; genus JAEYUG01. The sequence continues at coordinate 56,580 of JAEYUG010000007.1, forward strand.
CAGTATCGTCGAGGAACATGTATTCGGAGCAGGGATTGCTCGCGTTGATGCGTCCGTCGACGGGGCAGGTGTGCCACTCGTTGATCGTAGTGTCGTACTGCAGACCGGGGTCAGCCGACGACCAGGCGGCATAGGCGATGCGCTCCCACAGCGAACGTGCCTTGAGGGTCCTGGCAATGCCGCCCCCGATGCGGTTGGTGAGATTCCAGTCTGCATCGGCATTGACCGCGTCCAGAAACGCATTGGTCACACGCACGGTGTTGTTTGAATTCTGTCCGCTGACGGTCACATAGGCATCGGACTCGTAATGCGTGTCGAATTCCTCAATATTGACGCGGGTGTGGCCCTGGTCTGCAAGCTGCAGCACGCGATAGATGTAGTTGACGTTGACACCCGCCTTGCGCGCGACCATCACAGCGCGTTCGAGGCGCTTGTTGGTTCGCACATCGGTCCCGCCGCCCTCGACCGCCGCCTTCATGACTGCGTTCAGGTGCATGTTGTTGATATGACTACCGGTGACGAGCGCTGCGACCTTTTGCTCTTCACGCACCTTCCAGTCGATGAATTCCTCGATATCGGGATGGTCCACGTCGAGCACGACCATCTTCGCGGCGCGACGGGTGGTGCCGCCGCTCTTGATCGCGCCTGCGGCGCGGTCGTTGATCTTGAGGAAGGACATGAGTCCCGACGACGTGCCGCCACCCGAGAGCTTCTCGCCCTTGCCGCGCAGCGAGCTGAAGTTGCTGCCGGTTCCCGATCCGTACTTGAAGATGCGCGCCTCGCGCGTGACGAGATCGAAGATGCCGCCTTCGTTGACCAGGTCATCGTTGACCGACTGGATGAAGCAGGCGTGGGGCTGGGGACGCGTGTATGCGTCTTCCGACTCGCGCAGTTCGCCCGTGGCGGGATCGACATAGAAGTGCCCCTGCGACGTACCGGTGATGCCGTAGGCCCATGCGAGACCGGTATTGAACCACTGCGGCGAGTTCGGCGCGGCCATCTGCTGCAGCATGGTGAAGGCCATCTCGTCATAGTAGCTCTGTGCATCCTCGGGCGTGTCGAAGTAACCGTTCTTCTCACCCCAGTCGCGCCAGCAGCCCACCATGCGGTGCACCACCTGCCTGATGCTGCGTTCACCACCTGTGTTGCGCGTGCCGTCCGCCTCGTGGATCGGATGTCCGGCTTCATCGCTCAGAGGTACGCCCGCCTTGCGGAAGTACTTCTGGGCGAGGATGTCGGTGGCGACCTGCGACCAGTGCGAGGGAACTTCGATGTCGTTCAGCTCAAAGACCACGCTCCCATTGGTGTTGCGGAGCGTCGACGAGCGCTTCACGTACGTGAAACAGTCGTACGCGCTCTGTCCGGGCTTTGTGAAGCGACGAGTAATTTTCATGCAATACGCCCCTTGTTCCCGCCCCGCGCGCGCACATCTGCAGCACGGTTCGGCTGGAGTCCTGGAAATATATGGATTAAGTTAAACGTGAAGTCAAAAGGTGCCGTATATTCGAACGGCGCATGTGTACAGTATTTCGAGGCACACGCTGTTCGATCGCGGAAATCTCGTCCAGTCCGGCACGGGCACGCATCATCTGAGCATTGTCACGTCGCGTCGGAAACACCATGTTTGGCAGCTGCGCAGGACCAGAGAAAATCGACTGAGAATATACACCGGACTGGAAATCCTGTCAAGAAGAGAGAACGAAATCGGGTGAAGCTGCACGTGACATGCGGGTGCAAACTCCTTGATTCACAACATGTTCTGACCCGAAATAATTTCATGCATTACTTGAAGGTCACGAAAAAATCCCCATCGGTCCGATATCGATGGTCGTGGCACCTGTGCAATATTTCACACGAAATCAGCGAATACAGAATGATTTCCGCATTTTTCGTGCACCGTATCTGAACACATCCGGTCACAGGCTCAGCGAACCGCACAGCGTACGCCGCGATGCCCCCGTTACCGATGTCAAATTTGCCGAATGTCCGAGCAACCATTCATTGGCCAGCACGGCGAAGCACACGGCCTCCTTTGCGTCGACGTCGAGTCCGAGCGAGGCGAGCGGCGCCTGGCGGCACTGGGGAAGGGCGTGGCGGAGTCCCTCGGTGAAGAAGCGGTTCTTCGCACCGCCGCCGGCCAGATACAGGGCGACCTCGCGTGCCGGGGGAAGCAGTGCCCGCGCCTCACGCGCGATGCTGCGCACGGTGCATTCCGAGGCCGTGGCGACCAGGTCTTCGGGCGCCGTGACCGACAGCTCGCGGGCGATCGAGACGAACTCGGAGACGAAGTGCTCGCCGAAGGCCTCACGGCCCGTGCTTTTCGGATGCGGTTGTCGAAAATACGGCTGCTCCATGCACCAGGCGAGCAGGTCGCCCGAGACACGTCCCGACCGCGCGACGGTGCCACCGTCATCGTACTCGCGTCCGAACATGCGGCGCATGAGGGCGTCGACCACCATGTTGCCGGGACCCGAATCACATGCGCGCACCTCGGCTTCCCCACCGGCGGCCGGCAGCCACGTGAGGTTGGCGATGCCTCCGATGTTCAGGAGCAGCCGATCCTCATCCCCACTATGGAGCAGCAGCCAATCGGCATAGGGCACGAGCGGTGCGCCCTGGCCGCCGAGGGCCATGTCGGCTGCGCGGAAATCCGACACGACGGGCACGCCTGTGAGGGCGGCGAGCATGGCGCCGCTGCCGCTCTGGAAGGTCGAGCGCACGGCGTAGGGACCGACTTCGAAGGGTTCGGGCACGTGATGCAGGGTCTGGCCATGCATGCCGATGAGATCGAGGTCTGCCAGGTCGATGCCGGCCTCATGGCAGACGTGGTGCACGGCGTCGGCGTAGATGTGGGCGAGCACGGCATCGAGCAGGCAGATTTCCTGCACGTTGCTGGTCGATGCATCCATGTTCGAGAAGATCATCTGCTGCACCTCTTCGGGGAAGAGGGTCATCGTGTGGTGCACGATCTCGATGGAGATGCTCGTGCCACCGCCGCGCACGCGCACGAGGGCGGCGTCGACGCCGTCGACCGATGTGCCGGACATGAGTCCGCAGCACAGACGGGAATCCTTCGTTGTCATGCGTTCGAGCACGGCGAGCGGGGATGCGGGCATGGAAGGCCTCGTTCGAAATGGGATGGGGTGTGTCGCAACGCTGCGCTAACAAAGCGAACCGGTCGGTGAGATGCAAGAAAACGGGAGGACGGACGCCCTCGTCCGTCTTGGGAGGACGGACGCCCTCGTCCGTCTTGGGAGGACGGACGCCCTCGTCCGTCTTGGGAGGACGGACGCCCTCGTCCGTCTTGGGAGGACGGACGCCC
>JAEYUG010000059.1 GCA_023432805.1 Bacteroidota bacterium
TTCGTCCACCAGAAAGGTCGGTGGACGTCTTCGTCCACCTGAAAGGTCGGTGGACGTCTTCGTCCACCAGAAAGGTCGGTGGACGTCTTCGTCCACCAGAAAGGTCGGTGGACGTCTTCGTCCACCCTGCACCCAATGAACATCCGTCAAGAGTGGACGTGGACGTCCACCCTCCTTTCTGCGTCAGGATGTTCGGCCGCAGATTGTCTTGCAGGCATGACCGCCCGCACCTGCATCATCCTCCTCCTGCTCGCCGCCACCCCGCTCGCCGCTCAGTGGCAGCATGTCGGTAGCCCGAATGTCGAGCGCATCTCTTCGGTCGACGTCGTCGGACAGCGCATCTTTGCAATGTCGGAGCGACAGGGATCATCCATCAGCGACGACGCTGGCAACACCTGGCGCGTGCAACACACACTTCGCTTCATCCGGCATCTTTTCAGGGTCGACACGCTCCTTTTCGCCGAAGGTATCATGGTCCTCCGTACCACAGACGGCGGGGAAACGTGGCAGTGGTGCGAGAACTTCTACGGAACCTTGCGTGCGATCGCCCGCCACGCAGGGATGCTCTTCGCGGCCAGCGTGAGCAAGGGACTCTACGTGAGCACCGATCAGGGACTCAACTGGCAGACGATCAACACATTCGACGAGCATGCCTACGGTCTGCACGCAGAGGACTCCGTTCTTCTCGCCTCGGACTTCGACACCATCCGTCGCAGCACCAATACGGGACTCACATGGCGTCCCTCCCTGTCGGGTCAGTACAAGTGCACCCTCCACCGTACGAGCGAAGGGCTCTATGCCGGGAGCGAAGACGGCCGCATCTGGTTCACTTCCGATCTCGGCCTGACATGGTCCGAGCGAACAGGTACGCATCCTGTCATCGAGATCACGCAGATCATCCAGGCCGGCGATACGCTCTACACCACATCGAGCATGGGACTCCACCGCCGCATCGGCAGTGACACCATTTGGCACAACGTCAGTGAACCCTACGTCTGCGGTGCCGTTCTTGCGCATCGAACGCAGGGTGACAGGTCGTACATCGCCACATACGACGGACTCCTGCAAAGCACTGATGGCGGTACGACATGGTCCCACCTGACGCCCTTCAACGGCACGCCGTTCACGCTCGATCTGCTCGTCGTGCACGACACCCTGTATCTCGCGACCAGCACCAGTCTCCACACCCGCAGCGGTGCCTCCGCGGAGTGGCAGCGTGCCACGCACAGCCAGGTGCGCTGCGCGTCTGTCGCCTTCGTCCAGCGGCACGGCGACGATCTTTGGATGGGTGCGGATTCGTCGTTGCTGCGTTCGCATGACAATGGCGCGACATGGCAACAGGTCGCGACCATCAGTGGCGGCGTGCTCGCGATGCACCTTGTGGGCGACACCGTGATCGTTGGAAGCCGCGACTGGATCCGCGTCTCGACCGATGCGGGTGCAACGTGGACGCGTCCACCCTTCTCCGGGCAGTACGAACCACGCATGTTCGCTGTCGCCCATCATCGCGGTATGTGGTACGCGTACACGAAGAACGGTGGAAGCCTCCACCGTTCGACCGACGCCGGACGCAGCTGGCACGACATCGCACCCGACGATCGCAGCTATGTCATCCTCGCACACGACGACGACACCATGTATGCATACGGTGGCTATCCCACTCTGAAGGCCAGCACCGACGGCGGAGACAGCTGGCACGAAGTCCCGCTCTCCGATATAGGCTATGTGGTAGACCTGCAGGTGGCGAACCATCACCTGCTGCTGCTCACGCGCACCGGCGTGCACGTCCGCGTTCCCGGCACTGCGCAGTGGAGCGCCGCGCTCACGCTGCCCGTCCCCGACGCACTCATCCTGCGCGTGGCAGACGGCTTCCTCTGGGTGGGGACGGATACCTCGGGCATCTGGCGGTATCCGCTTGCGAACATCCTCGGCGTCGCGCCCGCGGATGCGCGTATCCCTTCCGACATCACAATCGTCGGACTCTCGCCCCATCCCGTGCATGGCGAGCTGATGGTGGAGTTCGAGACCCGAAACTCCGGATCTGTCGAGCTCGATGTGTGGGATGCGCTCGGTCGGCATGTCCTGGGGAAGCGCTTGGTGCTTGCCGCGCGTGCGCGTCACCGCGAGCACGTCACGTTGCCGCCCACCTCCAGCGGAATCCACCTGCTGCGCCTGCGCACGGCGCACGGCGCCGCCACCCGCACCTTCCTCGTAAGGTGAACGGTCGGTGGACGTCCGCTTCCACCAGAAAGGTCGGTGGACGTCTTCGTCCACCCAGCACCCACTGAACATCCATCAAGAGTGGACGCGGACGTCCACCCTCCTTTCGTGGCGTCCGTCCTCCCTTCGCACCGAGCGCGAAAAAGGGTATATTCACACGCTCTCCCACAACCTCCAATCAGTGCAAGGTGTCTCGATGACGACGTCACCCGTCTCCGTGATCAAGGTGAAACCATATCTCTCCGGCGTGCAGGAATGGGCGCTGCATGACCATGTCAAGGCCGCCATCGAACGCGAGGAGATCCGTTTCGCCCTCGATTTTGCGGGACTCTCCTACATCAACAGCCGGGGCATCGGCGTGATTGCCGCATGCGTCAAAGCCGCCCGCGACGCTGGCGGCGACCTCGTGCTGTTCGGACTTTCCGAGACCATCGAAAAGCTCTTTCACATCAGCGGCATGCACCGGGTCATCGACATCCTGCCCGACGAAGCCGGCGCCCGCGCCCGCCTCACCGCGTGACGGGAGGACGGACGCCCTCGTCCGTCCCATCACCAACCCGTCAATCCGGCATCCAGATCTTCTTTGCGACGACCACCTCGCAGCCGCCCGGCAGCGAGAGCGGCTGCGGCGACTTCGTGAAGAACGTGAGTCCCTTGTAACTCGTCAGATACTGATAGTTCGTCGAGAACAATCCCCCCTCCGCATGCACGACGAGCGCGTCGCGCACTTTCGAGAGAATCATCGCGAACGCCTCGGGCTCCACCCGCACCAGCGTGCCCGACGCCTTGACGGCATTGACCATCGCATGATGCGCCGCGGCCGCCGTGGCTCCTGCACCGTTGCTCATAGACACTCCAACAAAAGATGAACTGATCCTGCAACCTACCGCCCCAGGCGCTTCCGCACAATGGCAGCTGCACGAGGTGTCTCAAGGCTGGAGGAGGAGGGGAAGGGAGCGCCGGGCCACGCCGTCGTCGACGGTGAGGATGTACCAGCGCATGCCGCCCGCGGTGCGGACGGCTTCCGCAAGACCCAGCGGAAGCACCCCGGAGCCGGCGGGCAGTGTCGCCTGCCAGGACCCCGCAAGCCTTCCTGCAGCATCATGCAGCGTGATCCGCAGATCCGATCCGCGCGCACCGCGCACGTCGAGCTGCACGCGGTCGCGCGCAGGCATGGGATGCACCGAAAACGTGAGCGTGCCGGGGGAATCCGGTAGGACCGCAGTGGTCGGTAAGGGATTCCCCTCGAAGGCGCCGATGCTGGGTGGCACGTTGTATGCGACACCGCGGTGGTCGGGATACGGCGCCGAGAAGGGGATGCCGCGTCCGATGGCGGGCGAGCCAGCGCGTAGGGTGAAGTCCCCACCGACGAGGGCGGGTGCACGCAGGAGGGGATCCTGACCCATCACAGCGCCGTCGTCGGGAGTGGGCACGTTCGGATTCGTCCACGCGGGCTGATCGACGTTGTACCAGAGATTCGCGCCGAACAGGAAGGTCTGCGGCGCCGTGTTGGATCCGATGTTGAACGACGGCGCCGTGGCCGCGTTGCCGAGCACGATGAGATTGTTGCGGAAGATGTTCTCGCCGCAGGGCGCGAAGCGCGCGTCGGTGCTCTCCTGCAGGATGCGCACGACCCATTTCTCCGGCATGTAGATCGTGTTGTTCACGACCGCGCAGCGCACGGCGCCGACGAAGGCGATCGGCGCGACCGCACCGGTGAACACGTTGGCGTGCACGAGGATGTCGGCCGCCTCGAAGGGCGCGTCGATGGGACGAAAGAAGGCGAGTCCCGTGGATCCCCCGATGTTCAGCGCCCGCTGTCCGCCGCGCTCGAAGGAATTGCGCGTGATGAGGATGTACTGCGTGCCGCCCTTGTTCTGGATGCAGTTCGATCCCGCATTGCGAAACACGTTCTGCTCGAACACGCCGTAATGGCATCCGACCATGTCGATCTGGCTGCCGCCGGCCGCGCCGTCGACGAAGGTGCAGTGGCGCACGGTGAAGCTGTCGACACCGGACATCTTCAGCTGGTCGTTGTTTCCCGTGGCGGCGAGGGCGCCCCAGGTGCAGTGCTCGATGACGAGATGCTTTGCGGGTGTGTCGTAGCTGCCGCCGTCGTCGATGTTGAGACCGTTGCCGGTCTGGCCTTCGAACGCGAGGTGGGTGATGCGCAGGTACATGGGATCCGTGAGCTGGATCGCATTCGTACCCCCGACGATGCGCGCACCGGGTTCGCCGGTGATGGTGATCCACGCCTCGCGTGTGCCCTGGAGGTTCGCCACGTACGCGCCGCCCGCGTGCGTGCCCGCGGCGAAGCGGATCGTGTCACCGGGGAGGACATCCGCTGCCGCGGCCTCGAGGCGGGGGTAGCCTCCGGAGCCGACGACGAGCACGCGCTGGGCGTGAAGGGATGCGGTCGACGCGAATGCGACGACGAGGGTGAGGAGAGCGAGTGGACGCAGCATGCGGGCACCTCCGGCACGAGTCGATGAATGAATCTGCGACAATGCCGATTTCCCGCCTCGCATGCAACCCCACGAATACGGAGCGCGGACGCCGTCGTCCGCACCCACTGAACATCCGTCACTGGTGGACGAGGGCGTCCACCGACCTTTCGGACGGACGAGGGCGTCCGTCCTCCCGTTACCGTACGATACGCAGCAGGGTGCGGGTGAGGTCGGTCTCGACAACGTAGACACCCGCCGGCATGAACTGCGTCGGCACGACGAGGGTCTGGACACCAGCGCCCTCGGTCGCATGCCGCCACACCTCGCGGCCCAGCACATCCCGCACAATCACCACCCGCGCATCGCGCACCACAACCTGCGCGACATCCCGGGCGGGATTCGGATGCACCGCCACCAGCGGTACGGCACCTGCATCGCCCACCACCACGGTCACGGTGCGCGTGACTTCCGCACGACCGTCGAGGTCCACCTGCCGCAGCCGGTAGCGCCATGTGCCGGCAGCGACGGAGCGATCCACCGTCTCATACTTCGCACCCGATCCCTCCGCGGCACGTGCGGCGACGAATGACACCACCGTCCACGCGTCGTCATCCACCCGTGCGCGCTGCACTTCGAAGCCGGCGTTTGCGCGTTCGTCGGCGGTTTCCCAGGCGAGCACGACATCCGCGCCGTCGGCGCGCGCGGTGAACAGCACGAGCTCGACGGGAATCGGTGAGAAGATGTCGCCGATGCTGTAGGCGCCCGGTTGGAAGGTGCCATGGTACCACAACTGCAGAAGGGTGAATGAACTGACGGTGTCGGGTCCTGTGAGTGGAACCCAGCCACTGCCCTGTGCGCGTCCGATGAAGCAGGCGTATCGGTCGAAGGGCGGAAATTCCGATGTACCTTTCCAGTGCAATCCGAGCGTGCCCGTGATGCTCGTCGCTGATGCAGTGGTGATGTGCCACATGTGCCCGACGACGTGCGATGTGATTGCGCCGCCTGTGGGCTGGCCGTTGCTCGTGACGCCGCCGACGGCGCGGACCCCGATTCGTTCAGGAGCGCCGGCGTTCTGGATGATGACCTCCGTCGGGGCGGTGGTCGAAGGAGCGATGGGGAAGCGCAGGCTGTAGATGCCGCTGCCCAGAACTCCGGTCGCCCGCATTTCACCTGATCCGTTGGTGAGCACAAGCGCAGTATCGTTGTGCTTGGTGGGGTAGACACCCGGGTCGAGCGTGAGATTGTAGTTGCCGAGTACGATGATCCCGGTCCGCAACTGCAGCGCTTGTGAAATGCGCATGTCTCCTCCGAGCGTGAGATCGACTGCCTTGTTCATGGTGAGCGCGGCGATTTCGACGGGACCTGATGTCGAAGCCCCACGGGTCGCCCCACTGTTGAATACGGCTGTATCGCCAACACCCGGGACGCTGCAGGGACTCGACCAGTTCGCCGGATCATTCCAGCTCCATGACACCGTGCCCCGCCACTCGTTGTATGCTGTATCGGATGGGAACAGAGAATAGGTCGAGGGGAGCGGTCCCGAAAAAGCACGCGGGTTCGACGACGCCACACGGATCTTGTATCCGCCCGTGCTCGGGGGAAGCGACGGGACGACACCATTGATGGTGCCGGAGCCGGGCGACATGCGCAGGCCGATGTTCGAGGTCGTGGCGAAGGATCCTGTATTGTCGGACAGCTCCGCGCGGAAGATGTTGGTGCTCGCGAAGGTGCCGCTTGCCGTGTACGGCACCGAGAGTGCCGTGCCCTTGCAGAGCGTGGTCGAGGGTATCGATGCGACGTTGATCGACACGTTGCGCAGGGATGCAACGAGTGCATCGACACCACCACTGCGCGTGGCTTGATGTACGGTGCCGTGCGACAGGCCGTCAGATGCCGTGCGGCCGCAGGCGATGATGTCGCCCGCGCTGCTTCCCCCGGCGATGAGCGCCAGGCGCAGCAGGTAGTCCTCCTCCGTCCCGCCATAGTACGTACCCCAGTTGATGTCACCGAAGTTCGTGAACGACGCGACGAATCCATCATAATCACCTGCTAGGGTACGCTGCAGCGCATCGGCCGAGCTGACATGGGTCTGCCCGTTCGACATGCCGCAGATGTACACCGTGCTTCCGGAGACGGCCACGCCGGTGACCAGGGTGCGTACGACGCCGTAATACGTGCCGAAGGAGAGCACGCAGGTGGGACTCATGCGAACGAGCATGCCGATCTCGCCCAAGCCGGGGTGCCAGGTCTGGTATGATGGTGTTGTTGCGATTTCGCTGGTGCTGAGGGTGCTGCCGACCGCATAGATGTTGTTGGATGCATCGACGGCGACATCTATGAATCCATCATTGAGCTGGCCTCCGTAGTAGGTACCCCAACCTCGAGTGCCCGTCGAGAAGAACTTGGCGATGAAGCCGTCGCCGTTTCCCCTGTGCGCTGCGCTGTGCGCGCCGCTACTGGCGATGCCGGATGTGCTGGTGGTTGCACCGACGATGATGGCATACCCGTTCGCATCGGCTGCAACAGCCCGCGCCTGGTCGATGCCTGATCCGCCGTAGTAGGTGCCCCAGCTGCGGGTTGTTCCATCCCACGACAGCCGTGCGACGAAGGCATCGGTCGAACCGCCGTACGCGGTCTGATGTGCGCCGGTGGAGGCAATGCCGCTCGTACTTTCGGTTCTGCCGCAGATGTAGACGCCGGTTGACCCCAGGAGACAGACATCGGCGATGACGTCGAGCTGCGCACCGCCGTAGTAGGTGCCCCATGTGCGCGTGCCGGTGCTGTCGAAACGCATGACGAAGCCGTCCTGGAAGCCGGAGTGCGCGATCTGGAACGCCCCGGTCGTTGCGATGCCGCCGCCACTGTAGGTGCTGCCTGCGAGAAACACGATTCCGTTTGCCGCCACGGCGACTGCCGTGCCCTCGTCGCCCACCGTGCCTCCTGCATAGGTTGCCCAGATGCGCGTGCCGTTGGCGCGCAGCTTGACGAGCATGGCATCGGCTGTACCGCTGATCGTCGTCTTGTGTGCACCTGTGGTCGCGATCGAGGCTGTGCTGCCCGTGGTGCCGGCCGCGTAGATCGCGCCGGAGAGGTCGCTGCCGACGTCGTTGAACACGTCGTCGCCCGTGCCGCCGTAGTAGGTCGCCCAGACGAGGCCGGGATCGATGGTGAGGATTGCATCGGTGGGATACGCGTCGAGCGCGAAGGACACCTCGTCCCCCTCGAGCCGGAAACGTCCGCCAACGTTCACGTACCCACCCGTCGGAAGCTGTGCGCGGCAGACCGGCGCCTGCTCGCGGATCGTGCCGAGATCGGTCGTGATCTCGAGCTCACCGGCCGCGGTCACGCGCACGTCGCGCGCGCCCTCATAGCGGATGCGGATCTGTGCGGGATCGGCGCCGGCGCGTACGACGAAGTCCGTCGACACCGGCCAGGTGGATCCGTCCAGTGAGGGGCGCGTGTGGACCACCATGTCCACGCCCTCGTAGAGATCGCGATAGGTGACGCTCGCATAGCTGTGCACGAACGTTGCGCCCTGTTCAGGAAGATGCGCGTAGTAGTAGTTCGTGTAGCCGTCGAGCACCTCGCCCGTTTCGATGCGCGGCATCGCCGCCGCGCCCGCGAACCCCACATCCACCCTGTGCACGGTAACCAATGGGGGGGCGGCGTCCCGCCGCCCATCAGGGGCCGGCGGCCCGCCGTCCCCGAACGGTCGGTGGACGTCCTCGTCCACCAGTGACGAATGTTGCGTCAACTCATACGCCACCCCATTCCTGAGCAGTCGCATCCTGAACCCCTTCTGCACGAACGAGAACCGGACATCCGGCCTCGCCCGTCCGAACTGATCGGAAATCTGTCCCTTGTTCTCTTCGAACCCCGATGGTGGCGAGGCGTCGATCGATCCGGTTGTCACTTGCGCGGCGGCCGATGCCACCATGACGATGATCGAACTGGCGACCATCAGAGCGAGGCGAAGGTGCGTGAACATGATGTCTCCTATTGAACATGTGCGTGATATGAACAACCAATGGAAGGGCCAATGGACGGGCGGCGTCTCGCCGCCGTTGCACGAAACATCCGTCACTGGTGGACGAGGGCGTCCACCGACCTTTCGGACGGACGAGGGCGTCCGTCCTCCTGTCAGCGTACGATGCGGAGCAGGGTGCGGGCGAGGTCGGTCTCGACAACGTAGACACCCGCCGGCATGAACTGCGTCGGCACGACGAGCGTCTGCACGCCGCCGTCCGCAACCTCTGCCCGCCACACCTCGCGACCCAGCACGTCCCGCACCACCACCACCCGCGCATCGCGCACCACAACCTGCGCGGCATCCCGGGCGGGATTCGGATGCACCGCCACGAGCAGCACGGCAGCCGCATCACCCACCACCACGGTCACGGCCTGCGAGTATTCCGCATGACCGTCGAGATCAACCTGCCGCAGCCGATAGCGCCAGGTGCCGGCAGCGACGGAGCGATCCACCGTCTCATACGTCGCACCGGATCCCTCCGCCGCACGCGCGGCGACGAATGACACCACCGTCCACGCGTCGTCATCCACGCGTGCGCGCTGCACCTCGAAGCCGGCGTTCGAGCGCTCGTCGGCGGTCTCCCAGGCGAGCACGACATCCGCACCCTCGGCGCGCGCCGAGAACAGCACGAGCTCGACGGGAATCGGAGACAGCAGATCGCCGATCGCGAGCGTGCCACCCTCGCTCTGGCCGGTAAAGACGCGTGAGAAGATGGGGAAGGTGCCGGTGGCGGCACCGACGGGTGTGATCGGCTGCCAGACGCCTCCGACGTTGCGGGCGCCGAAACACGTGGTACGATCAAAGGGCTGGTGTTCGTGCCACGCCATCCAACCGAGGGTGACATCCATCGAACTGCCGCCGGGCGTCGCCTCGGAGATGTACCACATGCGGGAGACGATGTGGTTGAGTACCGCGGTGCCGCCGGACTGTCCGTTCAATGTGACGGTGCCCGCAACTCGGGCACGGAATTCATCGACGGTTCCGCGATTGTGGATCGTGACAAAATTCGGATCTGCGAGTCCCGTACCGATCGGCAGGCGTACGACCTGCACCCCGCCCTGCATGACGCCCTGCGAGCGCAGTGCTCCAAGACCGTTCGTCTTGACGAGTGCCGAGTCGTCACCACCGGTGATGGTTGCACCCGGCGCGAGCGTGAGATCGTAGGCGCCGAGCGCGACCGTACCAAAATTCAATTCGAGCGATCCCGTCAATGTCAGGTTGCCCCCGAGCGATATGCCGAGGGGATGCGAGAGCTCGATCCGCTTCAGGGTGGTCGACGCGGAGGGCGTGACGGGCGCATGCGACGAAATATGGATGGCGACCGTGTCGTCGGCACCTGGAAGGCTGCAGGGATTCGCCCAGTTGCCCGGTTCGTTCCACGCAGAATTCACCGTTCCCCGCCAGGAGTGCCAGCCCGTGTCGGAGGGATGCAGTGTGAAGGTCGCCGGTATGGACGATGAGTACACGATCGGATTCGACGAGTAGACACGAATCCTGTATCCTATTCCGCTCGGGGGTGCCGACGGCACCGTGCCGTTGATCGTGCCGGCCGAGGGCGACATGCGCAGGCCGATCTGGCTCGTGCCGCTTTCGAACGATCCCGCCTTGTTCGACAACTGCGCGCGGAAGACGTTCGACGATCCGAAGGTGCCGGTGATCGTGTACGGAACGGCGAGCGCGGCATTCTTGCAGAGTACGGTCGTCCCCAGGGATGCGACACCGATGGTCACGCGCCGCATCGACAGCAGAAACGCATCCTGTGCGCCGCCGCGAGTGGATTGAAAGGCCGCACCTCTGGCGATGCCGTCGGATTCGGTGACACCGCAGGCGATGATGTCGCCCGCGTTGCTTCCCCCGGCCACGACCGTCATGCGACGGAGCATGTCGCGTGCCGTGCCGCCGTAGTAGGTGCCCCAGCTTCCTGTTCCACTCGTTGTGAACGCACCGACGAATCCCTCATCACCGCCTTCGATCGCGGACTGGAAGGGACTGTTCGCAGCAATATGCGACGAGCCCGATGTCGTGCCGCACAGATAAAGGGTCGAGCCGTTGATGGCGATGCCCGAGACCATGGTCACATCACTTCCGATGTAGGTCGCCCACTGGCGCGTGCCCGTTGTCGTCAGGCAGCCGAGCATGCCGAGCAGGTGGCCGCTGGTATTCGATGAGAGGTAGGCACCACTCGTGGCCACATCGTCGGGACTGCTGGAGTAACCCCCAAAGTAGATGTTGTTGGATGCGTCGACGGCGACGTCGGAGATGCTCTCGTGGTAACGACCGCCATAGTATGTGCCCCACGACCGGCTTCCCGTCGCCGAAAAGCGGGCGAGGAAGCCGTCGCTGCCGAATGTGCTGAGTATCTCATCATGGGCACCGGTTGTGGCGATGCCGCTGCTGCTCGAAGTCATGCCGCCGACGATGATGAGTCCGTTGCCGTCGACCGTCACGCAGTTGGCCTTGTCTTCGGACGATCCGCCATAATACGTGCCCCATGTGCGCGTGGCGCCATCCCATGAGAGACGTACGAAAAACGCATCGCGCGAGCCGCCATAGGCGGTCTGATGCGCGCTCGTCGAGGCGATGCCGGCCGTGCTCTCGGTCTGGCCGACGATCACGACATGCGTCGTGCCTGCAAGTGCGATGTCGTAGACATCGTCGTCCGAGGTGCCGCCGTAGTACGTGCTGAACGTACGCACACCCGCGCTGTCGAAGCGCATCACGAAGCCGTCGTGGAATCCCCCATGCGCCGTCTTGTACGCGCCCGACGTGGCGAGTCCGCTCGCACTGGCTGTGCTTCCCGCGAGAAACACCGTGCCCGTGGGTGAGACCGCCACGGCGTTGCCCCACTCCGCGTTCGTGCCGCCCGCATACGTCGCCCACATGCGTCCCCCGTTGGTGGGACGAAACTTCACCAGCATGGCATCGGATGTACCCCCGATCGTCGTCTTGTGCGCGCCGGTCGTGGCGATCGACGCCGTACTCGCGGTGGTGCCGGCTGCGTAGATCGCGCCGGAGAGGTCGCTGCCGACGTCGTTGAACACGTCGTCGCCCGTGCCGCCGTAGTAGGTCGCCCAGACGAGTCCGGGATCGATGGTGAGGATTGCATCGGTGGGATACGCGTCGAGCGCGAAGGACACCTCGCCCTGTTCGAGCCGATAGCGTCCGCCGACGTTCACGTACCCACCCGTCGGAAGCTGTGCGCGGCAGATCGGCGCCTGCTCGCGGATCGTGCCGAGATCGGTCGTGATCTCGAGCTCACCGGCCGCGGTCACGCGCACGTCGCGCGCGCCCTCATAGCGGATGCGGATCTGTGCGGGGTCGGCACCGGCGCGCACGACGAAGTCCGTCGACACCGGCCAGGTGGATCCGTCCAGTGATGCGCGTGTGTGGACCACCATGTCCACGCCCTCGTAGAGATCGCGGTAGATGACACTCGCGTAGCTGCGCACGAAGGTCGCACCGGACTCGGGCAGATGCGCGTAGTAGTAATTCGCGTAGCCGTCGAGCACCTCGCCCGTCTCGATGCGCGGCATCGCCGCCGCTCCCGCAAACCCCACATCCACCCTCTGCACCTCGACAGGGGTTTTGAAAGGTCGGTGGACGTCCTCGTCCACTCCGAAGGGTCGGTGGATGTCCCCGTCCACCACCCGCGACGACTGTGTCAACTCATACGCCACCCCATTCCTGAGCAGCCGCATCCTGAACCCCTTCTGCACGAACGAGAACCGGACATCCGGCCTCGCCCGTCCGAACTGATCGGAAATCTGTCCCTTGTTCTCTTCGAATCCCGATGGTGGTGAGGTGTCAATCGGTCCGGATGTCAACTGAGCGGCGGATGGAACCACCATGACGATGATCGAGCTGGCGACCATCAGAGCGAGGCGAAGGTGCGTGAACATGATGTCTCCTATTGAACATGTGCGTGATATGAAAAGAACAAATGGCCGGGCGGTGTTTCGCCGCCGTTGCACGAAACATCCGTCACTGGTGGACGCGGACGTCCACCGACCTTTCGGACGGACGAGGGCGTCCGTCCTCCTGTCAGCGTACGATGCGGAGCAGGGTGCGTGCGAGCTCGGTCTCGACGATGTAGACACCAGCCGGCATGAACTGCGTCGGCACGACGAGCGTCTGCACACCGCTGTCCGCAACCTCCGACCGCCACACCTCGCGGCCCAGCACATCGCGCAGCACCACCACCCGCGCATCGCGCACCACAACCTGCGCGACGTCGCGAGCGGGATTCGGATGCACCGCCACGAGTGGCACGGCACTCTCATCACCTACCACCACAGTCACGGTTTGAGAGACTTCCGCACGACCGCCCACGTCCACCTGCCGCAGCCGGTAGCGCCAGGTGCCGGCAGCAACGGAGCGATCCACCGCTTCATACCTCGCACCGGATCCTTCCGCAGCACGCGCAGCGACGAAGGCCACCACCGTCCATGCATCGTCATCCACCCGCGCGCGCTGCACCTCGAAGCCGGCGTTTGCGCGCTCGTCGGCAGTTTCCCAGGCGAGCACAACATCCGTACCCTCGACCCGCGCGGTGAACAGCACGAGCTCGACGGGAATCACCGACTGCTGGTCGCCGATGGCGTACGTGCCGAGCACGGTCTGCCCGTCACGACCCGTGTGGGCGAAGATGCTGATGATCGCTGCAACGGTGTCGGGACCGATCCGCTGCCAGGCGCCACCCACGATGCGCCCGATGAAGCAACGGGTGCGATCGAAGGTGCCGGTCTCCTGCGGGGTCCGCCAGTAGAGTTCGAGATTGAACGCGCTTCCACCGGCCGTCGCTTCGGAGATGTGCCAGGTTCGCGAAACGACATCACTTGTGATGGGTGTGCCGCCGGGAAGGCCGTTCGACGTGACCCCCGCAACGACGCGTGCGCGGAATTCATCAGGCGTGCCACTGTTTCTCACGGTGCACTCGCTGGGACTCCCGAATGTCGCCCCGATCGGAAACGTCGCGACCTGGTAGCCGCCGTGCGTCTCCCCTCGCGATCGCATTTCACCCGTGCCGTTGGTGACCACATGAGCCGAATCTCCCGCATCGGGGATGATCGCCCCGGCGGCCATCGTGAGATTGTAGGCTCCCAGGGTGATGGGGCCTCGATCCAGCAGCAGATACTGCGTGATGGTCAGATCCGCACCAAGAGTGACGCCACCTGTCGCATTGGTGCGGAGATAGCGCAGCGACAACGGTGTGGTCGGTGTGACGGGTGCATGCGGACCTGCAGACACGGTCACCGAGTCATCGGTGGATGGTATGGCGCAGGGGTTCACCCAGTTCCCTGCCGTGTTCCATGCCGAACTGACGGCACCCGTCCATGTATGCCTGCCCGTGTCGCTGGGATGCAGTATGTATGTAGTGGACAGAGGAAGCGAATATCCCCGCGGGTTCGACGACGCCACGCGGATTTTGTATCCACCCGTGCTCGGGGGAAGCGACGGCACGGCACCATTGATGGTGCCCGAACCCGGCGACATGCGCAGACCGATGTTCGAGTTCGTTTCGAACGATCCCGTATTGTCTGACAGTTCAGCTCGGAAGATGTTCGTGCTCGCGAAGGTGCCGCTTGCCGTGTAGGGCACGGCAAGCGCGGTGCCCTTGCAGAGATTGGTCTGTGCAATCGTCCCCACAGTGATCGAGACATTGCGCAGGCAGGCGAGGAACCCGTCGCCGAGTGCCGCGCGTGTCACCTGGTGAACATTGCCCACGCCGAGACCGTCTGAATTGCTTGTACCACAGAACACCATGTCGCCCGCGCTGCTCCCACCGGCAATGAACATGACCCCATCGAAGTCGTCGTACTCGGATCCTCCGTAGTAGGTCCCGTAACTCCTTGCTCCTGTCGTTGTGAATAGAACTGCGAATCCGTCACCATTACCGGCTGGCGCTGTCTGCAGGGCATCGGCAGTGGCGATGGATGTCGCTGCAGTCGCTGTACCGCAGATCGCGACATTCGATCCGGAGACAGCAACCCCGAGTTCAGTGATGGGTGCGGCACCGCAATAGGTCGCCCACTCTCGCACGCATGTGGGGCTGATGCGTGCAAGCATGCCGACTTCTCCGCTTCCCGGATGGGTGGATTGATGTGCACCCGCAGTCGCGATGTTGTCGGTGCTCTCGGTGACACCTGCCACGTAGATGTTGCCGGATGCGTCAACTGCGACATCGGTGCATCTGTCGTCATGTGCCCCGCCGAGGTATGTGCCCCAGCCACGCGTGCCCGTTGAGAAGAACTTCGCGATGAAACCCTCTTTGCCCACCAGCTGCGAGTCGAAGGCCCCCGTGCTGACGATGCCGCTGCTGCTTGTGGTCGATCCGACAATGATGGCGTATCCATTGGCATCCGTAGCGACTGCGCGTGCTTCGTCGACTTCGGTCCCCCCGTAGTAGGTTCCCCATGCACGCGTCGTGCCGTCCCACGACAATCGTGCGAGAAATGCATCCGACATGGACATTTTCACCGTTTGATGTGCGCCGGCCGATGCTATGCCCGTCGTACTCAGTGTCTCGCCGCATATGTAGACCCCAACGGTTCCAAGCACGCTGATTCCCCTGGTCCATTCTCTTCCGGGGCCACCGTAATACGAACCCCACGCGCGGACGCCGCTGCTGTCGAATCGCATCACGTAGCCATCGAAGTCCCCACCGGCCGTTGTCTGATATGCACCAGTGGTGGCAATACCGCTCGTACTGGTCGTGAGTCCGGCTACGAACACGACTCCATTCGGGGCGACCGCGACCGCGTTACCATATTCATCCGAGTCACCACCAACATACGTCGACCAGATGCGCGTCCCATTCGAACGGAACTTGGCCAGCATGGCGTCTTTCACCCCGGTGATCGTCGTCTTGTGTGCCCCCGTCGTGGCGATGGATGTCGTGCTGTTGCCTTCCCCGAATGCATACACACTGCCCCCTGCATCCCCGTCGACATCGTGGAAACCCTCGCCGCCATTGCCGCCGAAGTACGTCGCCCAGACGAGACCGGGATCGATGGTGAGGATGGCACTGGCGGGATACGCGTCGATCGCAAAGGACACCTCGCCCTCGTCGAGACGGAAGCGTCCCCCAACGTTCACGTACCCACCCGTCGGAAGCTGTGCGCGGCAGACCGGCGCCTGCTCGCGGATCGTGCCGAGATCGGTCGTGATCTCGAGCTCGCCCGCCGCGGTCACCCGCACGTCCCGCGCGCCCTCAAAGCGGATGCGGATCTGTGCGGGGTCGGCGCCGGCACGCACGACGAAGTCCGTCGACACCGGCCAGGTGGATCCGTCCAGTGATGCGAGTGTGTGGACCACCATGTCCACGCCCTCGTAGAGATCGCGATAGGTGACGCTCGCGTAGCTGCGCACGAAGGTCGCACCGGACTCGGGCAGATGCGCGTAGTAGTAGTTTGTGTAGCCATCGAGCATCTCGCCCGTCTCGATGCGTGGCATCGCCGCCGCCCCCGCGAACCCCACATCCACCCTCTGCACCTCGACAGGGGTTTTGAAAGGTCGGTGGACGTCCCCGTCCACTCTGACAGGTCGGTGGACGTCCCCGTCCACCACCCGCGACGACTGTGTCAACTCATATGCGACCCCATTCCTCAAGAGCCGCATCCTGAACCCCTTCTGCACGAACGAGTACTGCACATCCGGCCGTGCCCGTCCGAACTGATCGGAGATCTGTCCCTTGTTCTCTTCGAATCCCGTTCGTGCATTCCCCTCGAACGAGCTGGTCATGATCGGTGATTGCGCTTGCACGGCGACAGCCGGCAACACGACAACGGCGATGGTGCAGATCACCATCAGCCGCACCGGAAGGTGCTTGCCCATGGAACCTCCTGCGGGAAGTATGTGCTGGATGCCGCATGCTACAAAAGCTTCCCCCGAAAATCAAGAGCGCCTTGTCTTTTTCTGTGTACCCCCTGCGCCTGTTCGCCCCGCGCATTGCCCGCCCCCCGGCGATTTCCTACCTTTCCGGCTCATCCCAACGCCAGGAGCACCCGTGATCGAGAAGCTCGCGCATTATCTGAACCTCGACAGTGACGTCGAAGAGTACGACCGCATCCACGAGACCATCACGAAGGATGTCGTCTTCAAGGGCACGAACCTGTGGATTCTCGTCTTTGCGATCATCGTCGCGTCGGTGGGCCTGAACATGAACTCCACCGCCGTCATCATCGGCGCCATGCTCATCTCGCCGTTGATGGGACCCATCAACGGCATGGGATACAGCCTCGCCACCTACAACTTCCCCCTCTTCCGCATCGCCGTCAAGAACTTCACCTTCGCGGTCGGCGCCAGCCTCCTCGCCTCGACCGCCTACTTCGCCATCAGTCCCGTCTCCACCGCCCATTCCGAGCTCCTCGCGCGCACGAGTCCCACCATCTACGACGTGCTCATCGCGTTCTTCGGCGGACTCGCCGGCATCGTCGCCATCAGCAGCCGTCACAAGGGCAACGTCATACCCGGCGTCGCCATCGCCACCGCCCTCATGCCGCCCCTCTGCACGGCCGGGTACGGCCTCGCCACCTGGCGTCCCGAATTCTTTCTCGGCGCACTCTACCTCTTCACCATCAACACCGTCTTCATCGCCCTCTCGTCGGTCGCCGTCAGCCAACTCCTCAAATTCCCCATCCGCACCATCAGCGACGAAACCCAGAAGCGCCGCATCAACCGGTGGATCACCGCCATCATCGTCGTCACCATCACCCCCAGCGTCTACTTCGGATACGGCCTCGTCAAGAAGGAGCGCTTCATGGAGGAAGCCACACGGTACATCCGCAGCGTCAATGTGTTCGAGGGAAACGTGCTGCTCGACAGCGACGTGGCCCCCGAACGCGCGCGCATCACGCTCACCTACGGGGGAAGCACCCTCGACGCGCGCCAGCAGGATGAACTCCGCGCCCGCGCGGCGGCCTTCGGTCTCGACGATGCGGAAATCACCATCCGTCAGGGATTCGCCTTCGACGCCATCGGAGCCGAGCTCAGCGAACAGGAACAGCTTAGCAGCGAAATCCAGCGTCTCACCGCCCTCGTACGCGAGGGCGAGCGTTCGCGCGACAGCCTCGTGGCGCGCACCCGCCTCGGTGCGACGATCCTTGCAGAGGTGCGCGCCTTACAGCCCCGCATCGACGCCTGTGCCATCGCCGACACCCGCCTCCACGATCCCGAAGCTACCACCCCCCTCGTCATCGTTGTCTTCCGCCTATCCGCGACCCTTCCCACTACAGAGCAGGCGAAGGTCGCTTCCTGGCTGCGCACCCGCCTTGCCACCGACGACCTCCTCATCCACTACGACCTCCGCCGCTGAGCCCCCGCATGACGCAGACACTCCGCATCTCCGTGGTCATCCCCTCCCATGATGGCGCCGCGTACCTTGGCATCGGCCTCAGCGCGCTTGCGGCGCAGCGGACGCTGCTGCACGAGGTGATCGTCGTCGACGACTGCTCCCGCGATGCGTCGGCCGACATCGCCGCGCAGCACGGCGCACAGGTGATCCGCCTCGACGAACCGCAGCACGCCAACTACTGCCGCAACCTCGGGGCGCGACATGCCACCGGCGACGTGATCCTGTTTCTGGATCAGGACGTGGTGATCCGTCCCGACACCCTGCAGGTCGTCCACGCCGCCTTCGCAGACGACGCGCTCGATGCGATGGTCGGCATCTATTCCGCCGAGCATCGCAATCCCAACCTCGCCAGCCGCTTCAAGAACTTCTGGATCCGATATTCCTATCTGCGCAGCAGCCGGCACATCGACTGGATCTTCGGTGCGATCTCGGTCATTCGGCGGGACCTCTTCCACCGGGCGGGCGGATTCGACCACCTCGCGATGATCTCCTTCGGCATCGACGACCTCGAACTCGGCAAACGGATGTCGCGCGACGACATCCGCATCCGCTTCAATCCCCACCTCGAGGTCGAGCATCTCAAGCACTACTCCTTCGCATCCTTCCTCGCCAACCAGTTCGACCGCAGCCGCGCCTTCGTCACCCTCGCCGGCCGCCTCGGCGAACTCGGCCGCTCGACCACCGGCGGATTCGTCAACGTCTATCCCGCCTACGTCTACGGCACGCTACTCTCCTGGCCGCTCGTATTCGCGACGGTGGCCGCGGCGACAGGATACTTCCCTCTCTGGTCCGCGGCTCTGCTGCTGGCTGCGCATCTCGCGCTTGGCCTTCCCCTCCTCAATGCCTTCCGCCGCCAGTACGGTATGCTCGAGACCTTCTCCGTAGCCGGACTCGTGCTCTGCGACCATCTGGCCTGCACGGCCGGTGCCGCTGCGGGATTCGTTCGCCTGCTCGCGACCCGTCGTCCCGTCGCCGTCGCCCCCGGCGTCATGGCAGACTGACACGGCCCCGCGCCGCCGCTACCTGCCCTCCATCTCCGCGAGCAGACGCCGGGCCTCCGCGGCCTCGGGCGTGCCCGCACACCGTTCGACGCAGCGCATGAGCGCGTCGCGTTCGCGGTCGGCGCTGTCGCCGCGCGCGCGGTACATGCCCGCGAGCGCCAGATACCAGCTCGGATAGTGCGCGGGCTGCCGTTGCAGCGCCTGCTCGAGCAGCGCGATGGCGCGGTCGTTCATCCCCAGCTGCTGATACGCGCCGGCCGCGATCACGAGCAGCTCGCCGTCGCGCGTCGAAGCGTCGATCGCGGAGGCAAGAAGGGAGGATGCTTCCGCAGGAGGGATCGCGGGATCGCGCACGACGCGCACGAGTCCGCCACCCTTCCATGACGGGTGCACGGCCGCAACCCGCGCGAGGAAGCGGTCTGCGACGTCGGTCCGACCCGTTTGCACCGCGCCGAGCAGCACGCGCGTGGTGAACTCGTCGAGGTCGCGTGCATCCCCGCCGTAGCGTTGCCGGGTGCGCGCGCTGTCGGCGAGGTCCGCCACCAGCCGCTCGAGCAGCCAGGAGAAATCGCCGTCGCTGCCGTCGAGTCCGCGTGCGTGCATGAGCGAGATGAAGAGGCGGCGGTAGGATTCCAGCGGCAGGTGTCCCGTCTCGGCCATCGCCCGCACCACGTCGCGATGCTTCCGCTCGTCGCCGCTCGCCTGACGGAACTTGCGTAGATGTTCGAGCGCGACGTAGGTCTCGCGCGGGGGAAGCTCGCCCGCGTTCTGACGGATCAGATCCTCGAATCTGCGTGCGGACGCCTCCGCATCGAGGTTGGGACGCAGCCAGAGCCAGAGGCTCGTGAGCGCGACGAGCATGAGCAGGGGCGCGGTGCGCGCGAGGTCGAGCGCGCGGCGTTCGCCGAGCTGCACGAGCAGCGCGAGCACGAACATGGTCGCGGGAAGGAGGGGGATGGCGGTCAGATCCCAGTCGCGTGCGAGGCCGAAGTAGCTCTGCCCCGCCAGCCAGATCGGAAGTCCCCCGACCGCGGCCGTGCCGAACACGGCAAGGGTCCCATCGCGCCAATCGATGCCGCGCGCGCCGCGCAGCACGACGGCGACGAGCACGAACGCGAGCACGCCGAGCTGCAGCAGGAGGATGTTCACGACGTCCGCAAGATGTGCCACCGTGAGCAGCGCATAGCGCTGCATGCCGAGCGCGCTGCCGTCGTCGGCGATCACGATGCCCGGCACGAGCGGCAGGAGGGGCGCGGCGCGCTGCGTCGTGTCGATCACCGCGAGCATCGCTCCGAAGCCGGCCAGCATGAGCATGCACAGCACCGCCGCCGCACGTGCGGGTGTCAGGCGGCGGAGCAGGGGACCGCCCGCACCGCCGCGCAGATGATGCACGAGCAGCACG
Organism: Bacteroidota bacterium; assembly: GCA_023432805.1. Lineage (GTDB taxonomy): Bacteria > Bacteroidota > Ignavibacteria > SZUA-365 > SZUA-365 > JAEYUG01. Next base: position 20,453 of record JAEYUG010000059.1, read on the forward strand.
AGATACGAAGGAAGCAGCACCACCGCCGATGCCGTGAATCCCACGGCGAGCAGCAGCGCGACGCCGGCCGCGATGATCGTGCGATGTTCGCGATTGCCGGCGGGACCGTGTGGCGCAGCGCCTGCGGCTCCGCCGGTGCCCGGTCGCAGCACGCGCCAGGCGAGCAGCAAGTAGGCCGCCGTCAGCGCGTAGCCGATCGCGTACAGTTCGAGATAACCGAGAAACAGGAGCGTGCCCGGCGCGGAGACGACCATCGTCGCGACCGGCAGCGCGACGGATGCGCGCTCCCGTCGAAGTCCCACGACGAGCGCCGCCGCGGTCAGCGCCGCGCCCGCCGCGCCCATGATCACGAAGGGCGCCGCGACCTGTTCGAGCGCGAACGTGCGCACGAGCAGCACGAGCAGATGCCCGGTCAGGAACGCCATCGGCTTGAGCATGCCCGACGCCCCGCCCGCGTCGTGCATCACCCGGAACGTGTCGCCGAGGTAGTACGGTCCGTCTCCGAGATATGGAAAGGGAACCTGCACGAGAACGGCAATGAGGATGGCACCGGTGATGGCGGCCGGCATGAGGATGCGGGGAAGGCGATCCCGGGACGCCGCACCACGTGCCCCGAGCATGCGGACGCACCACGCCTCCACCGGGGGAAGCAGCACGACGAGGGGCAGCACCAGTGCGAGCAGGATGTCCGCTTGCGTCGACAGATACGCGGCGCTGTCGATGCCCCACGTGCGCGCCAGGCCGCCTCCAGCCATGGTCGCGACGATGCGGACTGCGACGAACGTCACCGCGGCGGCGGTGACGGCGCGCTGCAGTGGCGATGCCGGGACCCGCGTGCGGGGAGGGGCGGTATCCGACCGTCCGGTCTTCTTTCGCTGTGTCTTCATGGGAACCGGCAATCTACGACAATCGCTCCGGTCTCCGCATGGAAGGTTCGACGTTCGCTCAACGTCTCAAGTCAGCGAATCTAGAACGCATTCAGTGCAGATTTCATCAAGCACACGTTTCGTGTAGCCGCTCTTGAGCGGGATCGTCGCTGTACCTGCGGCCTCTTCAAGTGAAAGAAGTCGATGACGCAGTCCGAGTGTGAACGCGACCTTCACCGCAGCTCTGTCGGCTGTGGACAGGAACCACGCATCCTCGGAACATGAATGTACGAAGGCGAGCAGGTCGCGTTCTCCCTTGTCCAGGTTCACAAGTGCAGCACATGCAGCTAGGGCTGTGCTCAGTTGCATGGTTGTCACTGCATGCACATATGTATCCGCAATGAGTGTCTCTCGGTCCACATGCACATACCCGTCGCGCAGCTTTCTCCCGTTGAGAGCTTCGTTGAAAACCTCCTCCACGAGATGGATTTCATACCGGGCGAGCAGTGAACTCCAACACGTGGTTCGGTGTGCCTCGATGATGATGTTCGTATCAACGAAGAGCGTTCGTTTCAAGACGCATCATCATATGTCGAAGGGCACGGCCATGCCATGTGCTACGAAGGCATCGGCAAGATCGTCGATCTCCATGCAGAGAATCCCGGCAGCACGGCGGACGGACACTGCTCCTTTCACGAGAGCATCGGCAAGACGCTCGAGATAGAGCTGTGAAAGTGGTAATGCCTTCGGGTATTCGGGAGGGGGAAGCATCTTGTCAAGCTTTACAAGATCCTGCTCGATGATGGTCTTTTCCTGCGGTGCGAGGAGGCGGAGATTCACCAGTCGCCACAACACTGCCTGCGACGATACCTGTGCCTCATTTCGGATGTGGCGGATGATCTCCGCTCTGGCTGAAGGGCTCGTCATTTCTGCTGCCTTCTCCCATCGTTTCAACATCGTATCTCGCGGCATGAGAAGAGCCGCTGCAAAATTCTCTGCGAACTGCTCGAAGCGCTGCTGCTTCCTGGCCATCACTTTGTCGGATGCATCGATTCGATCCAACCGTTCGGGTTGTTGCGATGACCAGGTGAGCACGTGAAACAGTTCATGCGCGAGATCATAGTTCCTGCGGGCGGGTGAATCCCTCAGGTTGACAAAGAGCAGTCTCTCGTTCTGCTGACGGAATGCGGCCCCTGAAATCTGTTCGGGCGTGTCGACGAAGAGCACCGGGATGCCGAGCTCGATCTCGATTTTGCTGGACAGGAGGCATGCTGGTGTATCACCGAGTGCGAACCATTGTCGGATGCGCTCGGCGATGTCCCAGATCTCCTCGAACGAATTCGAATACTCCAATGAGAATTCCGGACACGGTTTCGAATTTGAGGAGACGAAATCATTGCAGCGTCTCCAGAGGTTCACCCACCCCCCCGCGATGACTTCAAATCGGTCCAGTGTGTCTCCATCCACTGACGTGCATCTGTAGGAAAAAGTGCCGCTTCCCGTCCACAGGAGTGGATCCGTGAAGAAATCAAAGCCAAGTCCAGTCCCTTCTACGATGTGTGCCAGCTCCGAGGCGAGCAGACGACGGTTGCCCTTCTCTACCGCCTGCAAGGTTTGCCGATTGGCGAAACCGGTCAATGCTGCAAAGCTCTCCTGGCTCATTCCGAGACGATTTCTCGCCTCAATGATTCTCTCTCCTATGATCGGAGAATCGATGTAGCGGTCAGGCATGGCAGTGTGCTTGTCTTGCTATAAGTAAATTGCAAGCTAATCATGCAATATCGCAAATGCAAGTCTATTGCGGACCCGGATGTGGGCTTCGCGATGCGTCGTCGATCGGGGTCGAGAACTCCAGTTCTTCATAGACGATCAGCGGCACGCCGTTCTCGAGGCGGATCTTCAGTACCTTGGGTCCCTTGTCGGAGTATTTCTTCGAGCGGTAGATCTGCTCGAAGCGCACGGTCGCGTGTGTCGCATCGTCGATCGTGATCTCGAGGTCCTTCGCCTCGATGTGCAGATCGACCGCGTTGCGACTCGTCGTGAGCCGGTCGTCGATCCACGCCTTGAAGTCGAAGCTCAGCTTCTTGCCGTTCTTCTGCCGCTTGATTCCGTAGAACTGCGTGCTGTAGCAGGATGTATACGCCCCGGCATCCACCGCATTCCACGCCGCCAGCCAGCCGTCGAAGAAGGTGCGCACGGATTCCTCCGTCAGCGCATCCTGCCGCGCCGCGTCCCCGCCGAGAAACGCATATCCCCCACCCGCCAGCGCAAGCAGCAGCACCACCATGCCGAGAACGAGCGGCATGCGCGAGCGTGCCCGGACGGGTGGGGCAGCAGGCACGGCCACTGCCCCCGACATCGGCGGCACGGGCACAGACGCAGCTCCCGGCACCGCTGGCACCGAGGCGGTCACAGCTCCCGGCATCGGCGGCACTGCCCCGCCCAGCATCCCCACCCCCGCAGTCGATCCCACTCCCGCAGTTGTGGGAGGTAGCGGGGTGGGGGGAATCATCTCCGACCGCCGGCGCTCGGCGGGCAGCCCATTGTACACGTAGGCATGAAGCTTCCGCAGCGAGGTGTCGGAATCCTCCGTATGCGTGACCACCTGATAGGTGCGCAGCGTGCGCGGCAGATCCTCCACCCGCATCCCCGCCACATACGAAAAAATCAGTCCCTGCGGCTTGCGATTGCTGAGGATGTCCGACGTGAAGCTGTCGAGTTCGTAGCGCACCCACTGGCTCTGCAGGTTTTCGTTGGAGGTGCCGACCGCGATCAGGATGTCGGTGCCGTCGAGCGCCTCGTCGATCGTGTGCTTGTAGTCGGAGACGCCGAGATGTTCGAGCGTGACCTCTGAGAAGAACACGCGCAGACCGCGCCCGCTGAGGTACTCGTAGATCTGCCGCGCAAGCTGCGCGTCGCGCGTGCGCTCGCCGCCCGCATCCGTGTTCTTGAACGAAATGAAACAGTCGAAGGTCTTCATGGGTGTTCGCGTGTGTGAATGAATCTTCCGTGCGCGGCGAGCAGGGCGGGAATCTCCCGCACCGCGTCGACATCCTTCCGCTGCTCGGATGCCGGCAGCGCGTCGTAGGGCACGAGCGAGGTGTGGATCTTCAGCGCGCGGTCCTGCGCGCCGCCGTCTGTGGGAACCCCGTACCGCCATCCCGCCAGCAGCTTGTCAGACATCCACCGGCGATGCTCCATGCGCGCCATCGTGTCGAGCTCGGCGTCGGTGAACGCGCGCGCGGCGGACGGCGCTTCCGCACGGGACTCGCACCCGATCGCACGCAGCTTCACCGCAATGTGATCGGCCTGGAACCGGTTGCTGTCCTTCATCTCGCTGGAGAGCCGCTCCCATGGCTCGATCGCGACCCCGGCATGCGCGCGGTATGCGTCGTGGATCCCGCGCGCGATCACGTCGACGTCTTCATGAAGGATGTCGGATCCCGTCTGCCGTGCATCTGCCAGCGTGAAGAGGTGGATCGCACGCCCCCGAAACGCGAACTGCGTCCCATCCCGCAACGCCGTGCGGAAGCCTCTGCGCCGCCGCAGACAGGCCACCACGCGCGCGCCGGCATCGAGCCTGTCCCGCAGGTGCATCGCCAGGTGCAGGCGCAGCGCATCGCCGCCCGCGCAGATGAAGACGGTGGAGACGGGAGCGCGTTGTTCGATGCGTGCGAGGGAGTCGCGCGTGAGTGCGCCCGCGTCCGCATCGCGCACGTCGATGTCGGCGAGCTCGTCGAGCTGCTCGACCGAGGCGCGGAACCGCGCGAGATCGCGGGCGCCGTCGCTGTCGATGATCGTGATCACGAGCCGCTGCTCATTGGCGTAGTGGCCGGTGCGCAGGGACTGCGTGAGGATGCGGCTCCCGAGCGATCCGAAGCCGACGATCACGACATGCGCCGGGGGGTCGCCGCTGCCGCGTATCGGACGCGCGATGTCGGGACCGTGCGCATCGAAGAGCCGTCGCGCGTGGTTGCGCGCGAGATTGAACAGGCGCGCGTCGAACGCCGCGGATGCATGCGCGAACACCTCCTGTTCGCTCAGCACCTGTTCGAGCACGGGGTCCGCGATGTGCACATGGCAGACCAGCGGCTGCGCCGGTGCGGGAGTCTGCGCGAGGATGTCGCGCAGCCGCATGGCCCGCGCGATGTTCGCGTCGTCGCTGCGATCCATGAACAGCACGTGGCGTGCGTCATGCAGGTTCAGCTTCGTGAACGCGCGTTCCTGTGCGAGCAGGGATCCGATCACGGGCACGCCGCCGTCGAGCGTTTCGGCGACCTCTTCGGTGTCGTCGTTCGTGTCGACCAGGCAGGTGCGGACGTCGAAGGCCTGTGCGAGTTCCGCCAGCTCGTGCGCATCGCCGGCGAGCACCGCATGCCCGCGCCACGTGCGGATGCGCATGATCATCAACTCCCGTCGCGCGAGGAAGAGGATGGCCTTGATCGTCGCCCACGCGAGCAGGGCGGGCGCCATCCACCGCGCGATTTCGAGCGGCCAGGGCAGCGGACCCGTCACATATCCCGACGCGAAGAAGAACAGCAGCAGCGTCTGGTAGACATTGTCCGGGAACCCGAGCGTGGGATTGCCGTCGATGCCGTAGGTCGAGAATCCCCACGACCCCAGCACCAGCGTCAGCACGAGCGGCACCGCCGCCGCCATCCAGCGCATCTGGCCGAACACCGCAAACACCAGCGCCCGAAGCACCGACCGCTGCGTCACCTTCCGTCGCTCCGGCCCCTCGGCCCCGAGCCCATCCATCACCGTCTCTCCTTCACGCGTAAACTCAACATCCTTCACTTAGTATCAGCGGTGACGTGATGCTGAAAAACGCCAAGAGAAGAAGGATCAGGTGTTTTTCAGCAGGTGTTGGGAATGGAAGTAAAAGAGAACACAGCATCACGATCTCATGATCGACCGGGTTCCCGGAAGGAAGCTGTGAGTGATAGTATGCTGATGCTTGAAACACGTAACCATGAACGCTGATTGAGTGAACTGCAGGCACTCCAATGGTAGACATGACCACACGCTGTACTGTAAGGCGAGCCATCATGATCGGGCTCATCGCCCTGTTGGGGATGTCTTGTGTGCTGCATGCGCAGACGAACAGACCTGTGGACATTCACGTAGGGATGTACATCAACGAACTGCACGAAATCAACATGCAGGAGGGATTCTTCACTGCAGACTTCTGGATCTGGTTTCGATGGGTCGATAGTGCATGCGCACGTGAGGGTGTCTCGCTAGGCATGATCGACGAGTTGATGAATCCGATCGAAAGCTTCGAGGTCACCAACGGGCAGATCGAAAGCAGAACCTATGTGTCCGTGGACTCGAGTGCGGGATTCTACTACGGTTACGCACGAATACTAGCGCGCGTCACCAAGCGATTCGATCTCTGGTCATATCCGATGGACTCGCACGTTCTGGACATCACGATCGAAGACGGAAACTTCGAACAGGATGTGGTGCGGTACATCCCCGACCTGGTTAATACGACGATCAATCCTGAGATCGACGTTCCGGGGTGGGATCTTGAACACATCCCACCCCGTGTTACATCCCATGTGTACAAGAGCAACTTCGGAGATCTGACTCTTCCCACGGGTTCCGAGTCGAGCTATTCGCGCGTGCTCTTCTCGGTTGCGATCACGAAGGACAAAGTGTTCTCGATACTGAAGACCTTCTGGGCGACAATTCTGGCAGTGCTGATGGGATTGATGGCACTGCTCATCAACCCGACGGCCGTGGATCCGCGGTTTGGCCTCGGGGTGGGATCAGTCTTCGCCGTTGTTGCCAACACCTTGGTCGTGTCGTCCGGACTCGCAGATTCCAATCAGATCGTCTACTCCGATGCAGTGCAGGTGCTCGCAGCGCTTGTCATTCTGAGTTCCATCGTGGAATCCGTCATCTCCTTCCGACTCGTCGAGCGCGGCCTCGACTACGAAACGCAGGTCCGCAAATGGGATTTCCGCATCGCAGCTTTCTTCCTTTGCGTGTTCGTGTGCGGCTTTATCACCGCCACCTGGTACTATTTCTGAAAAACCAAAGAGTACATCACAGGAAAGAAGCACTTGATATACATATCCATAATCCGGAGACTCAAATGAGTACAGGTGTACGAAGCGTAGTAACGAACTCGATCAAAATCGGGGGGCCAATAACGGGCGCAGTAGGTGCGATGTCGGACATCTTTTCGATTTTTGCACCATTTGCGATGGTTCTATGCATTGGATCTATACTTGGCGTCTTGGTCGTATATATCACAAAGCTTCATCCAATACTGGCAAGAGGTAGTTTGCAGACTGTAGTAAATACTCAGTGGGGCAGAGTTGCCTCATTCCTTATTGTTTCTGCGGTGGTTATGGGAGGATTCTGGGGACTGGATGCATCAACAAACGGAAGCGGTGTATTAGGAGCAGCCGTTCCAAGTGTCTATGACTTGCAGGTCTCTCTCAAGCCGGAACTTGAGGCTCTTCGGAAGGGGCAGGACGAAATAGGAAGCGACGTAAAAGATATTAAAGAGCTGATGACGGGAGAGCGGGACGTGAAGGATCTGACAAGCACAGCGGACTATGATGTTGTGCAGAAGATGAACGAAAGAACAGATGCAGGTGACCGGAAGATAATAGCTGTCTTGTACTTTGAGGATAATAGCGAGGGGAAGGCACTGACCCCGTTGAAAAAAGGAATCGCAGACATGCTCATCTCGGATCTATCGAATGTGGCGATGCTGAGGGTGGTTGAGCGCGCTCGGCTCGAGGAGCTTCTTAAGGAGCAGAAGATGAGTCAAACGAAACTTGCCGATCCGGCTACCGCACAGCAGATAGGCAAGATGCTTGGAGCGGAGGCGATCCTCCTTGGCAGCTACTTTGGTATGATGGGAACCCTGCGCATAGATGCGAGAATCTTGAATGTGGAGACCGGTGAGGTTATCAAGTCGGAGGGCGTCGACGGTTCGCAGTCTGATTTCATGCAACTGCAGAAAAAACTCGCGTGGAAGTTGATACGGAGTCTGGATGTGAAGTACGTCGAGAACGACTTGAAAGGCAATGAGGACACAAAGGCGGTGTCGTTTGAAGCGATCGAGGCCTACTCGAAGGGGCTGGGGATGTATGACGCTGGTGACATGGCAGGTGCGAAGTCGCAGATGGACAAGGCCCTCAAGCTCGCTCCAAACTTTAAAAGAGCGGCAGAAATGCGAAATACGATTGCCAGCAGAATAAAGTAAACCGACCAGCAGGTGGGTTATAGAATATCTAACTAAGGAGAGCCTCATGCGTGTACCTACGTTGCTTTATGCTGTGGCGTCGCTTGTCATACTTGGTGGAGTTTCGGTCGACGATGTCATTGCGCAGAAGAAGGTGACGGTAGCAGTGCTGTATTTCGACAATTTGTCAGAGGACAAAAAGTGGGAACCTCTTTCGAAAGGCATTGCAGATATGCTTATTACGGACATGGCAAAGATCAAGCAGTTGCGAGTGGTCGAAAGAAGCCAGCTGGAAAAAATAGTCAAGGAGATACAATTGCAGGGTACGAAGTACTTTGACCAAAAAACAGCCCAGAAACTTGGGAGTGGTCTTGGTGCCAGTATCGTATGCACTGGTTCATACATGGTACTGGATGATATCACCATGAATGTTCGTATTGTCGATGTGGGCACTGGAGAGATTCTGCAGGCTGAGACCGTGACCGGCAGGAAAAATGACTGGCTGCGACTGAAGGCAGAGTTGTTCAGCAAGCTGCTTTCAGGCCTCAAGGTCAAACCTGACGTGGAAAAGAATGGCGAACGGGCTGGCAATATGACGATAGATGATGTTGTCGAACGTGGCGTTGTCCTGGCAATGATTGACCAGGGGCTGCTTCAAAGGGCCAAGATGCGAGTCGATTCATTGAAGAAATACAGCAAGAACCCGATGGCGTCTATCCCGATGGACGGGCAGAATATTGATTTGGCACTCAGAAGTCAGACTGAAATGTTGAAGAATGCAGCATACGGTCAGATCTACGCTCTTCTGAACAACCCAGATAAGGGATTTTATAGGAAGGTGCAGCAAGTGCTATGGTCATTTTACGTATCACCGCAGGACAAGCTGGCAATTGTGGAGGCTGTCGAGTGCTCTCCGGATATTGACATGGAATATCCCCTGGATACCTATGTGTTCGGTGAGGAGCTGTTGTTCTACAAGTATAAGGCATATATGGATCTGCGAGATTATAAATCGGCGTATCGTGTGAGTGTTGTCTTCAGAGAGCGATATCCTATGTCCCTTCATGTAGGCTCTGTAGTAGAAGCAGGGATAAAAATGGCTGATATGCAGCGAAAGCAAGCAGAGTACGAAATATCGCAGGCCTCCTTAGAAGCAGAGATGGCTGCGGCAGGAAACGATCACAATTCTCTCGAATACCTGCAGCGGAAACAAGAACTTCTGGTTGAAGCATCCTTGTGGGAGGAGGTAGAAGATAATGCGCGTACTATATTATCGCATCGTTCATACGCGTATGAGTCGGACCAGGAGGATGCTATTGCTTATCACGTCGATATCATCATGTCGATGTCAATGCGTCAGAAGTACGCAGACGCAAAGAAATACATCGCCGTGAACAAGCTGGATCAGGAGGCACTGGCAGATAGCCTCACGCAGCGATATGGAATACAGCACAGTGCAATACTTCACGCTATCGAAAAGTGGGAGGAGTAACTACAGCCGGTAGAGCAGAATGGTGATATATCCGTAATAATAAATGAACCGGGTGCCTGGTATTACCAAGTACCCGGTTTGTGTATGCACGCGTGTTGGGCGCTGCAGTTTCTGCAGTCTTACGGTTGCAACCGCCGCTCAACCTGAGCGGTAAAACACGAGAAAGCATCAACCCTCGTCGAGGTACGGGCCGAGTGTGTTGCGAACATAGGCGCGCATCTGGAGAAGGCTGTAGCAGACCATGTTGAGAAGGTCCGGGTTTGAGTCGGCCATGCGAAGACTGATATTGCTGTAGATGAGGGTTTTGTCTTTGTCCAGGGAATACGACCCGTAGGGAGCGTCGTCGTTCATTTGAGCAAGTGCCGTCAGGAAGGGCACGGATAGGTTGAAGTTCTTCGGGAGAGCGAGTGATTTAGTCCACAGCATCAGAGTGCGCGATTCTTCGGGTATGCTCCCGTACAGGACCCGCATCCTCGCATAAATGGTGATGGTCACATCATCCACCTCGTAGGGGAAGCTATAAAAACCTGTGTCGATCATCATGTAGTTGACCTGGGCAGTCTTGAAGAGGTCCTCAAGATCCTGCTGCGCGTGTACAGCAGACGTGAAACCGGCCATGAAGGTGACGGCCAGCACGAGCGAGAAAAGACTACGTTTCATGTGATTTTCCTCGTGAGAAAATATTGTAGGTAATTCAATCCTGTGGTGAGAGCAGCACGATCTGTGCAAGCGCACCGTCACGGATGCGCAGCGCGAGGCCGAGGGTGTTGTACATGCGGTAGAGGTGATCCCGAGAGAACAACTCGCGAAAGGTGAAGTCGTGTTTGGCCAGCAGACTATCGATCTCCTCCTTCTCCATGCCAATGCGCAACGATCCAGTTCTGGCTCCGAGACCGTCACCTTGAACGGTCACCGCAGGTGAGCGATCATCATCAAAAATGATTGCCAGAACCAGTTCGTCAGAAAGAATCTCCATGCCAAGACGCTCGTCGACATACAGCCGGAGACTGCCACGTCCCGTGAGCGGTACTTCAACGAGGGCGGGCATTCGCTCCAATACCTGTGCCATGCTCTCCGATACCGAGATATTCCTCGCTGAATCCAGTGCCACCGTCGTTACGTATCGCATCCTGCCAGGCTGTGCCTTTCGAAAGTGCTCTTCGCGTACAGGCTTGACACCCGCCGCGCGCGTTGCCTCCACATAGCGCTCATATGCGACCTTCCACCACGCGGACATCGGTGCATTGCTCAGGTAGTTTTCCAGAAGCGCCGCGGTCTTTTTCCGGGCTTCCACGCCCTTGTCGCGTGAAAGCAGCACGGCGCGGTTGAAGACGAGCGAGGCACGGACACCCTGGTCCAGGCGGAATCCAGGATGTTGTGTTCCCGTTTCCGCCTCCAATTGATCGACCCGATCGATGGCGGCAAGGGCGGCAGCGGGATCCTCACCCATCCGCAGGACGGCAGCGTTAGCCAGCACCACAGCGCGGATGTAGGGACTGAGGTCGGCATCTGCCTCTGCGTCCTTCGCCGCTGCGAGCAGGTACTTGCCCGCCGAGGCTACATCCTTCTTCGTGGGATGCACCAGATAGGCGAGACCAAGCGTGGCACGCGTGATGATCGACGAGGGAGAGAGTCGCAGGCCCTCGGTGAGCGCGTTGACCGCATCCCACCAGACATCCTCATCCACGCCGCGTACATTGTTCTCGAGCGACATCGCCCTGCCGTGAAAGGCTCCGGTTACGATATGCCCTATGTCGAGCCTTCGAACGTCATCCGCTGAGAGTCCATCACAATAGCGCATCAGCAGCGCGTAACCGAGATTTGTCCACGCCTCCTCTGCATCGGGGAACTCGGCAATCACGCTGCGGAAGCACTTCTCTGCAGCAAGGAACTGCTCCTGTCCCAGGAAGAACACGCCATTCTCGAAGGCGCCGATCGATCGCCACAGTGTCCGGTTCGCCGCATCCAACCGTGCGAGTCTGTCCCGGAACGAAGGATGACTGACACCACCAGCCCAGTAGCGGGGATGCTCGGCTCCGGCGTTGACAAGCGTCATGATGCCGTTGCGTGCCCGCGAAAGCGAATATCCCGCCTGCACGGCATAGCGCATGCCGAGGGAATCTGCGTCGAATTCATATACACGCGAGTTTGCCGACTCGAGCACTTTCGGGCCGCGACGATCGCGACCCACGTGCGAGAGCGCATGATGTGCGATCTCATGCCCGATGACATAGGCGTAGTAGTCCTCCTTGTCGGGTGTGACAATGTCGAAGAGCGATGTCGTCACGATTACCACAGCTTCGAGATCATCGGGATCATTGGCCCGGGGCATCCAAGTTGCATAGGCATTCGGGACCGGGTCATCGAGAATCATGAACCGCGGAGGCCACGGTCTGTCTGCAGGTGCCTCGGCCATCGCGAGAATGCGGACAAAGATGCGCGATACGATCTGTGCGCCGGTCTCCGGTGAAGCTGCGTGCCCGTGTGCGGGCATCATAGTCATGCAGAACGCCGCTGTCAGGGCGAAGAGCGTGCTGCGTCTGGCTGGTGTCGTCATGATTGTTTGCCTTCTTGTGGTCAGTTGCCATAGAGAATGAAGGGCGCCCAGTAGCAGGGGGCCCGGTACTGCGGATGCCGCATCATGTGCACCTTGACTGCGCGCAGTGCATCGCGCGGTTCCATCCCACCGTCGAGCATCGCCAGATAGAAATGCTCCATGAACGCAGCCGTCGCCGAATCGTCGACACTCCATGTCGTGCCGATCACCCCCCGCACCCCCGCGATCAGAAACGCGCGCAGAAATCCCGTCAATCCTTCGCGGCCCTGAAGCTTCCCCTGTGCAGACTGGCATGCCGACAGCACCACGAGTTGCACGCGCGTGAGGTCCATCGTCATGATCTCATCCACACCCAGAAATCCATCCTCACCATGCTCGGGATCCGGTGTGAGAAAGAGACACTGCACGCCCTGATAGTAATAACCATGGCAGGCGAAGTGGATGTGCGAGGTGGGGGAGGAGAGGATCTGCTTGGCCGCATGCTCGGTGGCCTCGCCGTCGAGCAGCACGCGGGCCATCCTGCCTTCGCGCGCGAACTGTGCGGAAATCGCCTGGACCTCGACGCGGGTGGCATTCAGCTCGGTCAGCGGTTCGTCGCCCAGGTGGCGCAGGATGTCGCGTGTCTGGCGAACGCCCGCGGCGAACAGGTTGTCGGCAAACAGGTCTGGTGTCGCCATGCGCGTGCCGCCACTGCGCTGCAGTGTCGTCCCCTGACGCTGGGCGAAAGTCATGGGATCGACAGGGGCGCCGAATCCCACAAACGAGGGAAGCGGGGCCGTGCTGTTCACTGCACGTGTTCGCAGCAGGGCGAGTGCCGTGGCGCTCTGCACGTAGGAGATGGTGAAGTCTTCGACGAGGTAGCGGAGGGATCCGTCGGGACGCTGACCGGTCACAATCGCCTCGAAGGGGAAGGCCGCGAGGCTCTGATCGGGTGCGATGATCAGGTGTGTGGCACCTGCAAGCCAGCGCCTGGCGGGTTCGATCAGTTGACGATGGAGCTCCTCGCTCTGTGATTCGCTGCAGCGTTGCTCTCCTTTCTGATCTGTGTTCATGCTAATGATGCGGAGTACGTTACCAACAGGACCCGTTGCATGACCCTGGCTAGAGCCAATGCGAATGGGACCGGAGTGCATGTCCTTGCGGAAGACGAAGAGCCATGCGTCTTTACCCACGACCAGATATTCGAGCAGGGCTTCGCCTGCCCGCAAGGTCGAGCGCTTGAGCACATCGATGCCGACAGGTTCGACACCGGTCTGGCCGCCGAGGTGGGGATTCAGAGCCAGAATCCGTCGCCGCACATCGTCTTCATCCATGCGCAAGCGACTCAGGTCCTGTCGAATGGACTCCATTTCTGCAGACGTGGCGCGTTTCCTAATCAGGCGTACGTTTGCTGCCTCGATTTCCGCAGCGATGCGGTCGCGCTCACGGCGCAGTTCGACAGGCACCTTGTCGAGCGGGAGGCGCTCAGTATCACTGATCTGGTCGAGAAACGAGCGTGCCTTCATCAACTGTGCAACGTAGAAGTCTCCCCCGTGGCCGATGTCGTAGAAGAAGCGGAAGATGCGTTCGTAGTAGCGCGCGATCTTTCCGAAGTAGGCCTCCTTGTTTCGCGGCAGCGCCATGCGCCGTCGTGCCTCCTCGAGCAGCTTCAGTGCCGCGTCTGCCTGTTCGGTCTTGTCTTTGAGCGTACGTTCGAGGTTCGAGAGTTCAAGCAGGGCGTAGGCACGGACCTCCGGCACATCGAGGTGCTCCATGCTGCGCAGGGCGCGCTGCAGCAGTGCCCGCGCTCTCATTGAGTCGGATGCAGTTCTGTAGAAGACCGCCACATCGGCCCGTTTGATCATGGCCCCGCACTGGCCGAAGACGTCGCCAATTCGTTCCAGCAGCGAATCGGCGTGCTCGTAGCACTCCGCAGCCTTCCGATCGTCGACCAATCGATACTGGTCGCCAAGTGCAATGAGAATGCGTCCCTGCAGTGAGAGATCTCCCGATGAGCGGGCGACCGTTGCGGCCTCCTGTAACTCCTTGATGACCGGCGCGTTGGTTGTCTGCGTGTTCTCGAGCAGGATGGCCTCCTCGCTGCGCGCTTCCGCTGTGATGCGCGGATCGCGAATGGTCATCGTCTTCATGCGTGCGAGCACATGGCGGGCATCCTCCGTGCGCGAGGTGAAGGCATGGATCCGCACCTCCAGCAACAGCGTGCGGGCCTGTCCATGCTGGTCGCTGCGACGCTCAAACACGCGTCGTGCCTGCAGGCAGAGCGTTTGAGCACTGTCGAGCGAGCCGCGCACATACTCGAAATCCGCGCGATGGAGCAGCAGATCCCCCTCGTGCTCCATCATGCCGTACCGCTCGATCTTCCCCGTCGCATCGTCGATGGCGGTACGTGCGAGATCGTAGTAATGCAGCTTTGCGGCAAGCGAGGCCGTCTGCACAGCGGCCTGCGTCAGCATCGACGGCGTCAGTCCCGGCACCGCGTGTGTGCGGATGGCCTCGTAGGTCGACAGCGCACCGGTGTAGTTTCCCATCTGTGCATCGAGCCCCGCCTGCAGCAGTTGGGCTGCTGCAAAGGACGTACCGGCCTCGATCATGCTGAGCTGCTGCAGTCCCTCCGTACGTGTGGTGCGTGCTCGCGTGAGATCCCCGCTCCGTTCCTCAAGCGAGGCGAGCAGCAGGCACGAGAGCGCCGCACCGGCGGGATCATCGATCTTCTCATACAGCGTGCGCGCCTGCTGGGCAAGCGCCATCGCCTCGGATGCAGCCCCCTGCCGTAGCCGCGCCTCTGCCATCAGAAGCGCGCAGCGGGCTTCCCCGCGGGTGTAGCGGAACCTGACGAAGAGGGTCTGTGCCCTGCGCAGCTCGATGAGCGCGGAATCCACATCCCGATCCAGCATGAACTGTTCGCCGCAGCGCATGCGTGCATCCGCCTCGAAGAGGGGAAACTGTGTGTCGCGGAAACACTGCACTGCAAAGCCGAATTGCATGGCTGCACGGCCATGCTGCCCCTGTGCAACGGATGCATGTGCGTCGATGAGGGTCTGCTCGCCTTCGCCCACGATGTAGCATAGGGAGTCAATCATGACGGTATTGGTATCCATGCCCTCGTGAATCAAGCGCATGCGAATCTTATACCGACGATACGGAGATGGTTGGATGACGTAGTTGGAGTCCCCAGTGGCATTGTGAAAGAGGAACATTGCGACTTCACCGGCTTCGCCTCTGTCTCCGAAATCACCAAACACAGCAGGGGAATAGCCCGGCAGCGATCGACCTGTCTTCAAGAGCCACTGCTTCAGCGCCGTCGCCCCCATGCTGTAGGCAATCGAGGTGGCGCTGCGAATAATCTCCCGATCCCGGTTGCGGTCGGTGATGTTCTGTGCGGCTGAAGTGGATGTGAGTGACGCAGAGAGGATCAGAACGAGTGCCACAATGCGGCAGTGTGCAGAGAAGTGCGTCGATGGTCTCATACAAGTAAACCCTTGCATGTATGTGAGCGGTAACCTGCTTGTACTTACGGGTGAAACCACCAGCTGCTGAGAAAAATATGGGAGCCCTGCCACCTTTTTTCAGCAACGGGTGACCACGAGACTAAGAGGACATACCACCATGACCCTGATGGGCTGCACGCCATCATACGAACCATAGACCCCGGACCCTGACGCATGAGGTTGCAACGCACCCTCCGACGGCTCTTCACAGAGCACCGCTACTCGATTCCCCATCGCATTCCCGCAGAAAAGAAGGTCCTTGACAAGGGCATGCTCGCGCTTGCCCTGCTCTCGGTCATCGTGTTCATCGTCGAGCTTGCCTACGACCTGCATCATCCCGTGCTGTTGGTATTCTCGCTTGTCGTAGACTTCACCTTCCTCACCGACTACCTGCTTCGCGCCTACCATTCCGGTCTCGACATCGAGGGCAAGTGGTCGCTGCGCCGATCGGCAGACAACTACCTGCTGCGCTGGTACGGGCTCGTTGACGCGATCGCCACCCTGCCTCCCATCCTGACGCACGTCTTCCACGCCTTCACGCTCTTCACCGAGTTCACGCGTGCAAGCCGCATGCTGCGCCTGGCGCGATTCACCCGCTTTCTGCGTTTTCTCCGTGCCGTCAGACTCTTCCGCGAGACACGCAACGTCACGGCAATGGTGCGCGACCACCACAGCAACATCAGCCGCGAACTCAACTTCACGATCGCCATCGTGCTGATCGTGATCATTGCTGGCGGACTCGGTCTCCACTACATCCAGGGTCCGCAGGATGTCCACTACGAAGACCCGGGCGACGCAATCTACTGGAGCATTCTGAGCGTCATGGGCCAGTCCGACGGCAGCGTTCTCGAATCATGGTCGGCACGCGTACTCGGTCTCGCGGTCATCTTCGCCGGCATCGCCTTCTTCGGCATCGTATCCGGTTCCATCACAACATTCATCATGGAGGCCATGAACAAGCGCATGAGCGGCAAGGAAGCCTACCAGGGAGACCACCATATCGTGGTCTGCGGACTCAACTCAAAACTGGAAGAACTCGTGGGGTACCTACGCAGACTGCCAGGCGGACACGACATCGTCCTGCTCTTTGACAGCGAATCAGAACAGGCCGCACAGGAATTCATTGGCGAGCAGATGAACGAGTTCGCCAAGCGGAAGGTGACGACGATCTGGGTGCGGGGTAATCCACGCACCGAAGAGGGATTGCGCCGTGCGAACGTTCTCGCGGCGCATGAAATCATCGTTCTTGCCGATGAGGCTGCGAATGGATTGTCGGAGGAGGATCTTGACGCACGCACGCTGATGACGCTCGAGATGCTCACGCACCTTTCCGAAGATCGCCTGCGCAGAGAGGAAGCCTCCAGCACGCTCACATGGAGAAAGAAGCTCGCCTCCGATCAGACGTATGTGCGGCATGCCGGCAATGGTCGCCTCTCGGTCACGATTGAACTCAAGACACCCCAGTGCGTCAAGCTGGCGAAGTCGAAGGGTGCGAATGTCGTCTATGCCGACGACCTCATCTGCCAGTACATCACGCTTGATGCACACGCACATGAAGCAAGTTCCATCTACTCACGTCTGATTGACACTCATGATCAGAGCGTGGAGCTGCGGTCGCTCGACCTTCAGCATGTTCGGACATGGAACGGCGAGGATGTGCTGCCCCGCATGCAGGAGGCCCTTCAGGCAGAAGGCAGAATGCTGTTGGGAATCAACGTTCCCTTTTCGTTCGTGCTCGATGCATTTGGTAGGAATGACGCCTTTGAGACCGCGCTCGAAGGTGCGGGACTCGTCGAGGATGCGGAGGAGGAGTGGCGAACGCTGCGGGAGAAGCTGCAGATGGTCAACGACGGCGATGGAACTCAGCGGAAGGACACGTTCGAACTTGTGAATCTGCGGAGCAATCAGCATTTCTCCGAGATTCTGGACATGGTCGTGCGCGAGGCACGCGATCTTCGCCTGCCCGTGCTGAATCCCCATGCCCGCAGGATTCTCATCGACCGCCTGATGGATACCGCTCTGCACACGACGGTCGAGCATGAACCCATGCAGGCGATCTGCATGCGCATGACCTACAGCAACTCGACCCGCGCAGAGACAACACTCGTTCTGCTGCCGTGAAAGAAAAAGACCTCGCTGGACATGAAGATTTCAGCAGAGGCGCTTCGTCAGACCTAGTAGTGGACATGAACATCATCAATCGAGAGTAGATCATGGATTCTCACGAAGGATCGCGTTCGAAACCTGTCTGGATCTTTCTTGTCGCCTTGCTGGCGATTGTGGCGATAGCAGCCTACCGCCCGAGTGGCATTGATACTTCAGAAACCATCGGCTCGTTGCCGCAGGTCGAAACTGTGACCTACACCTACGTCGACCAGACGGAGACTTTCAAACCTGTCGTAGTCAAGGTGCACCCGGTCGATGAGCAGGAGCGGAAGAAGCTGACCAGCATGCTTGCACAGTGTCTGGTGTTTCCACAGAACATCGTTCCGATTACGCCGGAGGATTCGGCGCTGCTGAACACGATCAAGCCCTACACCGACAAGGACAATGTCATTCCGCACAAGGATCTCAAGAGTGGCGTGGTGCAGAAGGTGCGCGTTCTGCTTGAGAAGACCTTCCGCGACATGGCACAAGCCGGTCAGTTCAAGCTCATCCTGAAGAATCCGCCCATGCGTGTTGCCATGGGACAGGAATTCGAGATCGAGATCGGAACCGAAGGTGCAGTGCCCAAGCAGGTGGTCGAGATTCAAAGTTCGATTGGCAAGGTCATGCGCAGGGAGGATGGGAGTGGTTTCGTTCTACGCGGCCGCATCGATGCACCCGGGGTGGCACTTCTGTCGGTCTGGGGACGCGACAATCGAGGTCTCGGTGTGCGAAGCAATGCACCGAAAGTTGATCACTCCATCGAGGCCCTCGGTCCCCTGCCGAGTGCACCCCAGCCGACCTCCGCCTTCATCAACGAAACCTTTGCGCTGAACCTCGCCGTGCGCGGCTACGAGAACACGAGCGCGTATTCATGGCGCATGTTGCTGGATGGCGCCGTGGTGAAGGAGGGAACGGGTACCATGGTCGAGTGGGCCGTGCCCGACAATGCGCTCGGCAAGAAGCTGGTCGTCAATGCGCTCTACAAGGGGAAGCCGTATCAGCGGGCGATCGATACGACGGGTTCGGGCCTGCGTTCATCGGATTATGAATATGCCGTGCTCGCACCATCGGAGCGCATCGGTGGGGAGTCCTTCGTCAACAACGGTGAATACAATCTGTCGCAGACCTTCCAGTTCTTTGTGGTGCGGTGTGGTCGCTGCGTCTCGTCGAATTATCGAGCCATCGATGCCAACAACATCAAGGTCATTGTGGAGATGAACGGGAGAGAGATCCTGGATGGTGACCCGGATATCAACCCCACCAAGGGAGATCCCAACCAGCCCGGCCGCTCATCCGTCACCTTCCGTCTCGACAGGCGCTTGAAGATTCGCAAGGACGGGGAGCAGGCCACCATCACCATTCGGGCGGGGAATGCGCCAACCAAGGTTGTCAACGTCACGATCTTCCCCGACGGCAACTGAGCGGCAACGAAAACGCACACCATGGACAAGCACGACGCATCATGAGCACTCAGCAGAACAACGGCGATCACTCCGGCAACGGCATGGACAAGGCAGACGGCACCATCACGCGGATCATCGGTCCGATCGTCGAGGTCGACTTCTCGGGAGCTGAGGAGATTCCCGACATCTACAACGCACTCGAGGTGCTCCCTGAGGAGGGATCGGCCTTCGAGCGGTCCAGTCTCATTCTTGAGGTTCAGTCGCACATTGGCGAGCGCAAAGTGCGCGCCATCGCGATGGACAGTGTCAATGGGCTCCGTCGTGGCATGTATGTCAGAAACAGGAAACAGCCGATCGAGTTTCCGGTGGGTCGCCGAGTGCTCGGTCACATGTTCACGCCCCTCGGCAGACAGATCGACTACGATTCCAGCGTGGAGAACGGTGGGCTAATCTCCGGTCCCCTCGCAATGGAGCCCGTGGTGAAGGAGCCGCCCCAGTACGGTTCGCTCACCGACGAAGACGTCGTGTTGCGCACGGGCATCAAGGTGGTCGATCTTATGGCGCCGATCATCGAGGGTGGTAAGGTCGGTCTCTTCGGGGGTGCCGGTGTGGGCAAGACGGTCTTCCTTCGCGAGCTGATGCACTGCTTCGACGACATTGCGAAGGTGCAGAACAATGCGTCCCCCGAGGAACGCACCGTGACCATCTACGGGGGCATCGGCGAGCGTACGCGCGAGGGCAACGACCTCTGGGTGGAGTTCCATGAAGACAATGCGAAGGAGATGCTGAAGAACACCGCCTTTGTGTTCGGTCAGATGAATGAGCCGCCGGGCAGTCGCTTCCGCGCGGGACATGCGGCCATTACGCTAGCGGAGCATTTCCGCGATCCGCAGCAGGGCGAGGTGACATCTGCCACAGAGGCAGGCAAACGCAAGGTGCTACTCTTTCTCGATAACATCTTCCGCTACATTCAGGCGGGATCGGAGCTGTCGACGCTGCTCGATCGCATGCCGAGTGCCGTGGGGTATCAGCCGACGCTCGAGATGGAGCTGGGTGATCTTCAGGAGCGCATCAGCTCGACCACCAGGGGATCGATCACCGCGATCGAGGCGGTCTATGTGCCGGCAGACGATCTGACGGATCCCGCGCCGATGGCGATTTTCGGACATCTCGATGCGAAAGTCGTGTTGAAGCGTGAGATCGCCGACAAGGGCTATTACCCTGCCGTCGATGCCCTTGAATCGGAGTCGCGCGCGCTCAACATCACCAGGCTCACGGAGAAAGATCGGCCGAAATCATATGCGCCGAATGGCAGGGGCCTGACGCTGGATATGATCAAGCAACTCGACTCCCCTGCAAAGAATGTGAACTATCATCAGATCGTTGCGAACAAGGTGCGCGAGATTCTCGAGGGACATCGCAAACTTGATCCCATGGTCAAGATGCTCGGGCTCAAGGAGCTTCGTGAAGAGGATCAGAAGCTGTACCGACGTGGCGAGCTGATTCAGCGCATGTTCACGCAGCCGTTCAAGGCAGCTGACAAAAACGTCGCCGAAGAGCATGCGCGCGTGTCGATGCCCGACATCGTGTTCACGTTCATGTATCTGGCCTATGATGATGAAATGCTAGGGTATGTGGATGGCGGCTCGACTGATGATGGTGCGAACATCACATCCGACAGCTTCAAGATGAAGGGTTCCATATTCACCGTCACCGCAGGCGACAACAAGGTCCTTCCGAACCTTGAGCAGGACAAGCTGGAAACGACGTTCAACACCCTGTTGAACAAGATCGCGCAGGAGGTTCGATGAATACAGCATCGAGGGATGGCGGTGCAGCCCCGTTCGGAAAGAGCGACATCACTCTTCGCATGCTTCCGATGTGCGAGGGGCGGGTCGCCGGAGAGGTGCTGGAACAGAAATCGAACATGTTCACGGCCATCGACCTGTATTTCAAGAGCGTCGAAGACAATAAGCTTCGAACGGAAACGTTTCTGCCCGGTCATGCGCCAACAGTCATCACGGGGGACGCCTTCGTGATGGAGCTTCATGCGAACGGCCATCCCAGTCAGTGGTTATCCTTGAAGAGTGGTGACGAGGGACCTCTGACTCTTGTCTGGGGACTCAACGAACATGATGCATGGGAATGCATCGTGATTGGGGATGCGACCGAGCAGCATGGTCATGACCCGAAGACGCTTGAGTCCATGTTGCAGCATGCCTTCGAATCAAGCACCGAGCAGCCCCTGCCGTTCGATGCGAAGCAGCGCGGGGAATTGAAGAGCTGGCTGCAAGGGCTCGGTATTGCCTCATGAAAAACCAGGATTGACAGTCGGCATCATCCACTTGCAGACAGACGAGCATCATGGAATTTGACAAGATCATTCAGAACCTCCCCTTCGCGCTCATGTTCATGTTTCCTGCATGGGCGGTGTTCTTCGCGCTTTCGATGGCGTTCCGCCGACATGAAGCGGATGGCGCAGATCACGCAGTAGTGTCAGCTTCAGGCACCGGGCGTGCTGTTGGTGCCGGTGGCGGCAGTGCGGGTGGCGGTGCCGTGAACGACAGCAGCTTCGATCGGGAGAAGAAGATCGCGCTGCTGCGCGTGTTCGCCATCAATCCCCGACTCTTTGTCCCACAGGGTGATGTGGCCAATGCCGCACGCGCGTTGCTGGAAAGCATGAAGACCGTCGACGCGGCCGGTGCCGCTGCTGCGGGCAGCGCTGGTGGTGGTGCAGCGGCTGTGCATGGAGAGGCGGCTGGGGGCGTTTCCCACGGAGGCAGCATGCCCGACGTGAAGGCGCAGGCCGGACTGGCCTTGCTGGTCAGCATCGCGGCGATCCTCTACCACTTCTTCCTTGCGCAGTGACGGTTATGCAGACAGGCATTGTGCAGTTTCATCGACTCGTCTTCGCAGAGGGACCAGCCCGGCGCTTGCCGGAGACTGCGCACGAGTTCAGCGAGCGTTTCCGGCAGCATCTCGGTTTGCTGGAGCAGGCGCCCGGGAATGTGGACGCCGGACGGCTGGAGGAATTCATGATTTCTCGGCTGCGTGCAGTGCGCGGAGTCGAGCAGCTGCTGGGTCCCCGTGGATCTGCATTGCTGCACCGGAGCAGGACGCTGCGGCATCCCGGCTGGCATCTGTCGCGCACGTATGCACGCTCGCTGTATGATGCCATGTTGTCGATCGAGGGGCTGCCTTCAGCGAGCAGCGGCAATGGTGTGCTTACCGAGGAGCAGCATCACCGGCACGACGGTGCAATGGAACAGCTGCACGAAGACATTGCGCGTGCCGTCGCACATGCGCGGGCACAGCATCGTGCGCAGGCGGGAGACGAGCGCCAGCCGCTGCCGACCACCTACGTCGAGGCCATCCGCACGCTGCTGATGCAGGGCGATTGCGCATGGCACCCGGCCACGAATAGCATGCTGGTGTTTCTGCTTGTGCAGAAGCGCGTCCATCTGCTGCCCCGCATTGCACATTATCTCGCTCTGCTGGATGATCGGATTCATGTGCGTGTGACCACGCCGCTGGATCTGAACGATGAGCAGAAGCAGGTGGTGGCCGGATCGATCATCGGGGAGTATGAACGCGAGACCCGGCAGCAGCGCATCGCCGCACGCATGCGCTTTTCGTACCATCGGCACGATCGACAGTACAACAACTTCACACAGCAGATCCTGCAGCAGGTGCTCAACGAGCAGGTCTCGCGACTCACGCTTTGACACGAACGCATCCATCGAGGAACATCCATGTCAGATTCAACTACAAGCCAGAAGACATTCGAGTCCATCCGTATGGAGATGGACAGGGAGCTGCGTTCCATTCTTGAAGGCACGTCACCGACCATCATGCGTGACATCGAAGACAATACGAACAGCGGACGCGTGATCGAGTTTGCTGACGGTGTGGCGCGTCTGACCGGTCTGACCAACGCGCACATCGGTGAGCCGGTCACGTTCAGGGAGTCGAGCGTGCGGGCGCGGCAGCATGATGCATCGGAACCGGAGATTTACGGCATGGTCGTCGATCTGGACGACGACGAAGTCGGCTGCCTGGTGTTCGGTGAAGAGCGCTTCGTGCGCGAGGGTGATGTCGTGGTGCGCGGCATTCGTCATCTGGTCTCCGTGCAGGCAGCTCCCGTGCTCGATGGCACGTGGAAGGATGCCGGCGACGACCAGCACCTGTTCAGCGTGCCGGTCGGTCCGCATCTTCTCGGGAAGGTGGTGGATCCCTTTTGCCGCTCCCTCGAGGAGGGGACGCATTCGCTGTCGATGGAGGGGGGAAAGATACCCCCCGTGCATCTCCCCATCGATCGTCGCACCTTCGGCGTGCTGCACCGGCATCCCATCGACAAGCCGGTGTTGACGGGCCTCACCGCAGTTGACGCGACGCTGCCCATCGGGCGCGGTCAGCGCATGCTTGTCATCGGCGATCGCAACACGGGCAAGACGAGCATCGGCCTCGATACGGTGATCAAGCTCAACAGAGAGAATCAGGAACTGAACAAGAATCAAAGTGACTTCGAGAATCATAGTCCGGATACCGTCTACTGCGTCTACGTGGCCATCGGGCGAAAGGCCTCTGAGATCAAGCGGCTTCAGAAATCGCTGGTAGACAAGAAGGCGATGGAGTACACGACCATCGTGGCGGCAGCCGCCAACGATCCTGCTCCCCTGGTCTACATCGCTCCCTTTGCCGGTACGGCTGTCGCGGAGTTCTATCGCGACATCGGCCGGCATGCGCTCATCATCTATGACGATCTCTCGCGGCATGCCGCATCGTACCGTCACATCTCGCTCATTCTTCGCCGCTCTCCCGGGCGGGAAGCATATCCCGGCGACATCTTCTACCTGCACGCACGGCTGCTGGAGAGGGCATGCAATGTGAGTGGGAGTTTCAATGAAAACGACAAGACCAAAGAAACAACGACAGAAACTGGCAGGCAGTTGAACGTGTTGCGTGCTTCGCATGAGAAGCACGTGTCGGAGGATCTGCGCGAGTTGTACGAACCGTATTTGAAGAACGAGTTGCATCGCAGTTGGATCAGAGGTGGTGGCAGCCTGACGGCGCTGCCCGTGATTGAGACCAAGCAGTCCGATTATGCCGCCTACATCCCGACCAATGTGATTTCCATCACGGATGGACAGATCTACCTCGAACCGGATCTCTTCAACGAGGGACTTCGTCCCGCAATCAATCATGGCATTTCGGTATCGCGTGTCGGTGGCAAGGCACAGGCGCCGATGATGCGGCTGGTCTCCGATCGTCTGCGCATCAACCTCGCCTCGTATCGCAATCAGATGCGCTACGCCAAGTTCGGAGTTGAAACTGCGGACACTGAATTCCTTCGCTCCTGGGGTCGGACCATCGAGATGCTGTTGACGCAGTCCACCGGTGAACCCCGCGACCTGAATTGGGAAACAGCGGCGATCTTTCTTGCCGTCAATGGATTCCTTTCGGCCTGCGACAATACGGATGAGATCAAGTCGTTTGTCGATTCGTTTGTCGAGAAACACAAGCAGGAACTGGACGCAGCGAATTACAAGAAAAACGCCAAGAACGTGGGTGACATCGACAAGTGGACCAAGGAATTCGCCAAAAATGGGTTCGACATGTTCTCCGGTGTGCTTACGGAAAAATCCAAGCAGTTGCACGATCGAAAGCATGCGGAAGGCAGCAAGTGGTACAAGCTGCAGGAGTATCTGAAGAGTAGCAGTGAACGCGACATCACGAAAATGCTGCCTCACTGGAAGACGATGATGGAAGAGGAAATTGAAGATGCAGTGAAGAAGGCGGATCATGCTGAGGCTGGTGCTGACGAGAAGAAACCGAAGAAGAAGGAATCCTGGTACTCACAGCTTGATGACCGCTTCCTGAAGCGCTGGCAGCAGGATCGCACGAAGTACTTCTGATCAAACGCATTTCAAGGTTTCGTCACATCCCCGTTTACGGCAGGCAGCAGACATGGCGACGCTTCACGCATTGAAACAGCAGATCTCGACCGCATCCATCCTCAAGGAGGTGGTCGAGATACATCGCAGCATCTCATCGTTGCGGCACGCGGTGCTCAAGAAGAGGGCTGCGCAGGAACAGGAGGCGATGCACGCGATGAACAGCATGCTGGGTGCCGTGTACCGGCATTGCGGTTGGCAGCAGCCGGAGGCTGCTGCCGCACCGACCGTGCTAATCGCCATCGCGTCGAATCGCGGTTTCTGTGCAGACTACAACGTCAAGGTCCGACGCCTGTTTGAGGACGCAAGACGCAAGTGCTCGGCGTCGCTGAAGACCATCACGATTGGTGACGATCTTGAAAACTGCAAGGCCGAACAACACATCCCTGCGCCGGAAACGAGCCTGTCCAAGGAAGGTGGAGGCCAGGACACGCGACATGCTCTCGTGAAGAAGTGCCTGAGCTACATCCTACCCGACGATTCGACTAGAACCGCTGAGCCGCCTTTGTCCGTGCGAGTCGTACATTATCCCTCGATCATTGACGAGCCGAGGGCTGGTAGCGGACAAGGAGCGTCCCAGGCTACGAGTCTGTTTTCCAGGGAGGTGGACGTCCCGTTCTGGATGCCTGCGTACGAGGGGCTTCCGCATAAGAGCTGGCGTGGATTGACAGATGAGGCGGGGGCACCTCTCTCGACAACGGATGATGAACTTTCCGCACTGTATCCGCAGCTCTGGATTCCACGTGATGCATCAGCATCCGCCGCAGGAGAGGGAGTGTTCATACGGAACATGCTGCGTGCCTATGCCGTTCGCCGGCTGTCGTTTCTGCTGTTCGTCTCCGAGCTCGAGGAGAATGAGAAACGCATGCAGGCGACGAACAGCATTGCCGACAACATCGAGCAGGAGATCCGCAAGCTGCAGAACGAGGTCAACAAGACGCGTCAGGCGATGATCACACGCGAGCTCACCGAACTCATCAGCGGCGCGAAGGCCTTCCAGAAACTCCGCCTGCGGTAGCCACAAAGTGCCGCAATCATGGCGTCCCGGCACGTCGCTGATGACATTGTCAGATGCCTCCCCTATCCGCGTGAAGCTACATAGTCATCGGTGAGGAATATGTGGTAAGGGATCAGAGAAAGGAGAAGCAGGTGGCGCATCGATAACCGAAGCTTTTCACACACAACAGGAGAGAGATTCATGTATACGTACAAAATGGTTCAGATCCCTCCGGCGATTACCGTCAAACAAAAGGAAGCAAAGGGTCAGGAGGCTGCCTGGTATCTCCAGGAGCTCGTCAACAGAGCAGCAGCAGAGGGCTGGGAGTTTTATCGTGTCGATGAAGTTGGCGTGCTTGCGACAGCAGGCTGCATGGCCAAGCTGTTCGGTGGTGGCAACGTCTATACGAATTATTTTGTTGTAACATTCCGCAAGCAGGCAGGTGCTGCAGCTGGACCGCCACCTCTCCCCTGAATGATTGAAATTCCTCTATTCAATGCGGCGCTCATGCGAGCGCCGCATTGCGTTGGAACGGTTCATGGAGACGTGTCCAGCTTCGAATCTATCAAGTATGACGGGCGATCGGCCACTCCCGTGGCGGAACACGTTTCGTTCGTCACGAGGGGACGTATTCCGCTATGATGCAG
>JAEYUG010000004.1 GCA_023432805.1 Bacteroidota bacterium
AACACCCACGACCGCGGCGGTCCCGTCGTGAGCGCGTCTCCGCTCCGCCTTGCCGCGATGGATCTCGGGACAAACTCCTTTCACCTCATCGTTGCCGACGTGCTGGAGAGCGGCCGCTTCAAGGTGCTCGGGCGCGAGAAGGACGGCGTGCGTCTCGGCGAGGGCATCAACGACATGAAGCATCTCGGTCGCGCTGCGATCGACCGCGCCATCACCGTGTTGCGCCGCTACGCGATGATCGCCGAATCCCACGGTGCCCGGATGCGTGCCGTCGCCACGAGCGCGATCCGCGAAGCCCGCAACCAGGATGAGTTCGTGCAGCGAGTCCGCGATCAGATCGGCATCGAGATCGAGGTGATCAGCGGACCCGAGGAGGCGCGTCTCATCTACCTCGGTGCCCTGCAGGCCCTGCCCATCTACCAGAAGCGCATCGTGCTCGTCGACATCGGCGGTGGCAGCACCGAGTTCCTCCTTGGTCGCGCCGGTCGCGTCGAATACGCCAACAGCATCAAGGTTGGCGCCGTCCGCCTGACCCGCCAGTTCTTTCCTGCGCGCACCCTCGACCGCGACGCGCTCGAGGAATGCCGCACCACGCTGCGCGGAGCCCTGCACCCGATCCGTCGTGCGCTTCGCGATGCAGATGTGGAACAGGTGGTGGGATGCTCCGGCACGATTCAAAACATGGCGGCGGTGATCCGCGCCATGACCGGGGAAGCCGTGCACACCGACAGCGGCGGCATCACCTTCACGCGCAGGGAGCTGACCCGTGCCATCGACCTTCTGCTCGATGCATCGACCGTCGCACAGCGACGCAGCATCGCCGCACTCGATCCGGAGCGTGCGGACATCATCGTCGCCGGTGCACTCATTCTCGAAGCTGCATTCGAGGCGCTCGACGCGCGGCAAATGATCACGTCGAAGTACGCGCTGCGCGAAGGCGTGCTGCTCGATACCGTGCGCCAGCGTACTGGTGGCGACTCCGCGCTCGCACACCTGCGCGACGTGCGCCGTTCGAGCGTGCTGGATCTCGGAGAGAGCTGCCGCTACGAAAGCACACACGCCCACTACGTCACCCGCCTCGCGCTCGAGCTCTTCGACCAGACCCGCACGCTGCACAGCCTCGGCGGTGCCGAACGCGAGTATCTCGAAGCCGCATCCCTCCTGCACGACATCGGCTATCACATCTCCCATGCGCAGCACCATCTGCACGCGCATTACCTGATCGCGCACAGCGAACTGCTCGGCTTCACCGAACGCGAGAAGAACCTGATCGGAAACGTCGCGCGCTATCACCGCAAAAGCCATCCGAAGGAAAAGCACGAACATTTCGAACGGCTCAACGTGAGCGACCGCGCGATCGTCCGCACCCTGGCTGCGATTCTCCGCATCGCCGACGGACTCGACCGCCGGCACAAGAGCATCTTCCACTCCCTCCGTTGTCGCGACGACGGGAAAAAAATGCGCATCGAACTCCTCCAGACGCAACCTGGCGACCATTCCCTCGAATTATGGGGAGCGGATCGCCGCAAGGAGTTGTTCGAAACCGTCTTCAACCGGTCCGTCGCATTTGAACCCATCGCCTCGCCCGCACACGGCGAGGCCACCACAACCAATAGGAGTTGAGACAATGACACATCGACACATACGTCGTGCTTCCCTCATCACGCTCGCCGTCGCGCTGGCCCTCATCGCAGGTGCCGCGCCCGTCCGTGCACAGATGGAAGGACACGGGGGACTCGGGTCACTCCATTTCATGATGGTGTTTCCTCAGGGAGACTTCAAGAAGAACGTCGACGACCTGGGCTTCGGCTTCAGTGGCGATCTCGCCTACGCCGTGCCCCAGCTGCCCGTCGTCGCCGGCCTCCAGCTCGGCTACGCCATCTACGGCAGCAAGACCTTCACGGTGCCGTTCAGCGAAACCATCGGCATCGTCAATGCCGACGTGACCACCACCAACAGCCTCGGGCTCTTTCACCTGTTTCTGCGTCTGCAGCCGAACCACGGCGTATTCCGTCCCTACATCGAAGGACTCGTCGGCGGCGCCTATCTCGTGACCTCGTCGAGCATCACCAACAAGAACACCGGCGAGGAGGTGGCTGGATCGACCAACCGCGACGACTTCGCCTTCAGCTACGGTGCCGGTGGCGGCATTGCGTTCCTTGTCCATGAGGAAAAGGATGCGGGGGATCCCTTCCAGGTTTTCGTCGATCTGCGTGTGCGCTACCTCTACGGTGGGGAAGCCACCTACTTCCGCAGCGATGCGGTGCAGATGCGCGACGGAAAGTTGTTTTTCGACAACTCGAAGGTGCATACATCGAAGACCGATCTGTTCACGCCGCATCTGGGTGTGACGATTCGGTTTTAAGGACGGAACATTCGGCAATGACGGACGAGGGCGTCCGTCCTCCCAGACGAGGGCGTCCGTCCTCCCGAGTGTGACGGACGAGGGCGTCCGTCCTCCCAGACGGGGGCGTCCGTCCTCCCAGACGAGGGCGTCCGTCCTCCCAGACGAGGGCGTCCGTCCTCCCGGGTGTGGTAGTCGCGCGAGGAACCCGAGGGGAGGGGAGGGTGTTGTAATGACATGCGTCCCAACTCAACAGATTTCGATCACGGCAGGCGGCGCGCATTACGCGCCGCTCTCGTTTCCGGCGCCTTCCTGGCCGGAGCGCCCGCACTCGCCCTCGGTGGCGGTATCGATCCGGGCGACGGCCGCGAATTCGAGGTCGTGCGCGCACGCATCCGCATCGCGAATCTGCCGGAACGGTTGCGCGGACTGCGCATCGCCATGATCAGCGACATCCATTCGGGACCGTACATGGACAAGGCGGACATGGATCGCTATGTCGCCGCGGTCAACCGTATGCGTCCCGAGCTCATCCTCATCCCGGGCGACTTCGTGCAGTCGAAAGTTGCGGAAGCCGATCCCCTCTGCGAATCCTTCCGCCACCTCCGGGCCGAATACGGAGTGTACGGATGCCTCGGCAACCATGACTTCTACGCCGACGCAGATGTCGTGGCGGCGGAACTCGATCGGGCAGGCATCCGCATGCTGCGCAATGAAAGTGTGTCGCCTGCACCCCGCGGCGTGCCGTTCAATCTCATCGGCATCGACGATGTGCGGCAGCGCCATCCCTTCGACATGCTGTTCGCGATGGCGAGTGCGCAGATCCGCCGCGACGTGCCGAGCCTGCTGCTCTGCCACAAACCGTATGCGTTTGACGAGGCCGCAACGTGGGGCGTCGACCTGATGGTCAGCGGTCATACGCATGGAGGGCAGATCGTGCTGGGACGCATTCCGGGCGCGGTGCTCACTCCCGCCGCGCTGGTGTCGGGCTATGTCGAGGGACTCTACCGCCGAGACGCGTCGCAGCTCTACGTGACGAGGGGTATCGGCACCGTGGGGCTTCCGATCAGGGTCAACTGTCCCCCTGAAATCACGGCGATCACGCTGGTCTGATTTTTTCCCTCGCATCCCATCGAGAATCTTCCTACACTTCCACACTGAACCACAACCACAAGGAACATCACACATGAACATACGTCTGTCGCTTGCTGCACTGGCGCTCGCCGCCATCGCCCTCGTGGCCACCGCTGCGCTCGGTCTGAGTCCCGTCGACGGTCGCGCCGCAGCCGCCTCCTCCGAGCTTGAAATCGGATCCCAAGCTCCGAAATCTGATGTCACAATGCGTGACATTTCCGGGAAGGAGATGACGCTGGCATCGCTGAAGGGAAAGAAGGGATTGCTCGTGGTCTTTTCGTGCAACACCTGTCCCTACGTCATCAAGTGGGAGGATCGCTACGCGAGCATCGCCCAGAAGTGCGCCGACATGGGCGTCGGCATGGTGGCGGTGAACTCGAACACCGCGCAGCATGACGGTGTCGATTCGTTCGACGCGATGGTCAGTCATGCGAAGGAGAAGAAATACGCATTTCCGTATGTGATGGATGCGACGGGTGAAGTGGCTGCCGCATTCGGCGCCAACCGCACACCGCACATCTACCTGTTCGACGCAGGCATGAAGCTCGTGTACCGCGGTGCGATCGACGATAATTACGAGTCCGCCTCCGACGTGGAAAAGACGTATCTGAGCGATGCACTCGATGCACTTGTCGCCGGACAGGAGATCGCTGTGAAGACGACCAAGTCGATCGGCTGCTCGATCAAGGTGAAGAAGTAGCATGTCCGCGCGTGCGGGGGTGCACCCCCCGCTCGCGGCTGTAACCGATTCGACATCGATGTGTCTTAGGGACGTGGCAGCACGTCCCTTTGCATGTCATGGCGCCGGTGCCCTGCGCAGGCACATGTCGGCGCTCCACGCTGCGTTCTGCGCATGGCATCACCATTCATCGGCCGTTACCGACCATGGCATCCCATCTGAGTACATGCAGTGATGAGGAGCTGTACCGCGCCTGGCGTGCGGGCGGGTCGCAACGGCCGTTGGCGTTTCAGGAAATCTACGCGCGGTATTCGCACCGCGTGTACATGTATTGCGTGCGCATGACCGGCAACAGGGACGATGCAGACGACGTGTTTCAGGATACGTTCAAACGCTTCTACGAAGCCGAGACGGCCGCGTCCGTCACGAACATCCTCTCGTACCTGCTGCGCAGTGCACGCAACCATTTTCTCAACTCGCGCCGGAACGCCAGCCGCTGGTCGCCGTTCAACGATCAGGACATCGCCGACCACGTGCCCCTCTACGAGCGGGAGGAACTGTTTTCCATGATCGCCTCCGCTCTGGAGCTGCTCGACGTGCCGTATCGCGAGGCCTTCGTCCTGCGGTTTTATGAAGGACTTCCCTACAAGGAGATCGCCGAGATCACGGGAGATTCCGTCGCCTCGCTCAAGGTTCGCGTCATGCGTGCAAAAGACCAGATCCGCACGATCCTATCACCCTACATCAATGACATTGCCCGTTCATAGATCGTCCGGCGCCTTGGCGCCGATGTCGCACAGAGTGCACTTCGCATCATGCCGTACTCAGAACTGATACACCGGTATTTCGACGAAGGCCTGGAAGGGTCCCTCGAAGACGTGCTCTTCGAGCAGCTCGCACGCGATCAGGAATTGCGTCGGGAATTCGCCGAACACGCGCGGATCGCATCGCTGGTGCGCGCCGACGCCGACCACCTCACGCCGCCCTCGCAGCTGACCGCGACGCTGTTCGCCGACCTTGGGCTGGCCCCCGCCGCCCCCGCCACGGAAGCCGTGCACGCCGTCCCACCAGGCGCACATGTGCGCATCCCGGTGTCCGAACGGATGCGAGCGACGCTGCACGCGTGGTTGCCGCAGCTGCGCACCGCCGCATTTGCGTCGGTGGCGACCGCCATCCTCCTGCTTGTCCTGCTGCCACGCATTGGACCGGATTCCATCGTGCCGGGCATGGTAACCGATACGGCGGATGGGGACCGCGCCATCGCCGGAATGGCCCCTCGCACCACCCCCGCGTCTGTTGCAGTCGAGCCTGTCGAATCGCGGAAACCGGCCGCCCACCAGGGCGCACGTGTCATGGCAGCTCCTGTTTCCGACCCTGCCGCTGTTGACGAACATGCGGTTGTTTCCGAAGCGGACCTTGCTGTTGCTGGAGCTGACGCCTCTGTTGCTGGAGCTGACGCCTCTGGGTCCCCAACGTTTAGTTTCCGTGTTGAGGGTCGCCTCTCGTCGACAGGTGAAAACGACATGCGAGACGAACGCATTCACGCGGGAACTGATGCACACTTGTCATACAGTGTTGCGTTGATGCGGCCCGGGTGGCTTCCGATGAGCGATTCGGCGGCGCACTATACGCTCGAGGCGTTGCGGGATCCCCGCCCTGCCTTCCCTTCCTCCACTCGTCTCATTGCACATGATGTGCACGCGGCTGCGACAACAGCGCCATCGGAGCGGCCGCGCACAGCGCTCGACCGGATCACGACCTCACATGTGCTCGTCGAGATGCGGCTCATGAACGGGACTTCCGATCCGGATGTGGATCTGCCTGCACCGGGCAATGCGTTGTTCCGCGATCTGGCGATCAGTGCGGTGTATGCAGTAAGCACACAACATGCGGTCGGTGTCGAGTATGGCCGCGAGTCCTTCGGTCAGGTGTACACGAGCACCGATGTGCGCACCCCGTCGTCGCCGTCGGTGCGGGGCATCGTCAACACCAGCGCGCCGTGGTTGCCGGTGGTGTACAACGAGAACCGCACGCTCGACTGGGTGGGCGCGGTGTGGAAGCTGTCGTTCGCCGACATGGCGCTGTTCGACGCGGTGTTTCCGTACGCGAGAACGGTGCTCGGTGCGACGAAGGATGGTCCCCTCGGCAAGTTTCGCATGGGACTCGAATACACGCCCTGGCCGTACACGCTCGTCAATGCCGGTGTGGAGGGAACGCTGCTCCGCTACACGGTGGAAGGTGCCTGGTATCAGACGACGAAACTTGGAGTGACCATCGGTCTGGCTGTCGGCTTCTGAGAATTCTCCGTAGGTTTGCACATACACAAGCTCCCCCGAGGCGATCATGTTCTCATCCCCGTTGTTGCATTCCCTTGCCGGTGTGGCTGCACTGGGCATCCTGCTGACAGCCTGTTCCGACACCGTCACGGCACCCGACACGCCGCCGCGTGCACTGACGAAGACCGAGACCGAAGTGGTCGGTCGTGCCAACACGTTCGGCCTTGGCCTCTTTGCGCGCATGAGCGCTGACGCTCCGTCGACGAACGTGTTCATCTCGCCGTTCAGCGTGTCGATGGCGCTCGGCATGACGCTCAATGGTGCGGGCGGAGACACCCGCACCGCCATGCAGGGGACGCTCGGTTTCGAGGGCATGTCGGATTCGGCGATCAACACCTCGTACCGCGGCATCATCGATCTGCTGCGCACGCTTGATCCGAAGGTGCGTTTCGACATCGCCAACAGCATCTGGACGCGGCAGGGTTTCCCGGTACTGCCTGCGTTTCTCGCGACAAACCGCTCGTACTTCGACGCCGAGTGCGCGGAACTGGATTTTTCACAACCTTCGGCGGTCAGCGCGATCAATGCATGGGTGAAGACGAAGACGAACGGGAAGATCCCGACGATACTCGATGATCCGATCGCCGACGACATCGTGATGTACCTTGTCAATGCGATCTATTTCAAGGGGACTTGGACGACGCAGTTCAAACCCGACGCCACGAAACCAACCGCATTCGACGGCAGCGCCGGCACGCGCACGATCGACATGATGCGCAGGACGGGCACCATGCGCTATCACGAAGACAGCCGCATGCAAGTCGTGGATCTGCCCTACGGCAACGGCCGCTACAGCATGACTGTCGTGCTGCCCGCCCCGGGCGTCTCGGTCGACGACATCTCCTCGTCGCTCACGCCCGCGACCTGGAGTGCGTGGACCGGTGGATTGGCTGATACCGAGGTGGATCTCGGTCTGCCGAAATTCAGGCTCGAGTACAAGGAGATTCTCAACAGCGCGTTGCAGAGCATGGGCATGGGGATCGCATTCAGCGGCAGCGCCGATTTTTCGCGCATGAGCGAGGCGTTCCGGCTCGCGATCAGCCGCGTGATCCACAAGACGTTCATCGATGTGAACGAAGAGGGGACGGAAGCGGCGGCTGTCACTGCGGTGGAAATGCGCAACACGTCGGTAGGAGATCAGAAGAGGATGATCGTCAACCGTCCGTTCATTCTCGCGATCCGCGAGCATCACACGGGTTCGGTGATTTTCATCGGGAAGATCTGCGATATACAGCCGTAGCGGATGGAGGGTGGACGCGGACGGACGAGGGCGTCCGTCCTCCCATGACGGACGAGGGCGTCCGTCCTCCCATGACGGACGAGGGCGTCCGTCCTCCCATGACGGACGAGGGCGTCCGTCCTCCCATGACGGACGAGGGCGTCCGT
>JAEYUG010000017.1 GCA_023432805.1 Bacteroidota bacterium
CTCTGCGTCCTCACGAGCTTTGCGCTCTGCGTCCTCACGAGCTTTGCGCTCTGCGTCCTCACGAGCTTTGCGCTCTGCGTCCTCACGAGCTTTGCGCTCTGCGTCCTCACGAGCTTTGCGCGCTGCGTCCTCACGAGCCTTGCGCTCTGCGTCCTCACGAGCCTTGCGCGCTGCGTCCTCACGAGCCTTGCGCTCTGCATCCTCACGAGCCTTGCGCTCTGCATCCTCACGAGCCTTGCGCTCTGCATCCTCACGGGAATGAGCGATCGCCGTTTCTCTTTCCTTTATCCTCCGCGCAGCATCCTCACGAGCCTTTGCGAGTGCGTCTTCCCGAGCCTGGACGCTTGCTGCTTCGGCCTCCCGCTGTACTGCGCGATCGCGAACAGGGTCTGCCGGCGGCGTGTACCGCGCAACCCATTGCTCGATGTCGGAGGGCGATGGACGCACGTCGGGATTCACATCCATGCAGCGACGCAGCATGTCGAAGAACGCATCAGAGAGATGGTCGGGCGCCTCGAGTGGTGCATCCCCCTCGATGATCGCGCGTCCCCCACCTCCATTCCAGGGCAGCGACCCTGTCGTCACTTCGTAGAGCAGCACAGCCAGCGAAAACACATCATCTGGCGCGTTTGCCGACCTGCCCGCGACCCGTTCCGGTGAAGCGTATTCGAGATGCTGTGCGTCGGACCCGTGACCGAGACTGTTGTGGAGAATGCGACTGAGACCGAAATCGGAAAGCACCGGCACACCACCCTCCCTGACCAGTACGTTCGAGGCGGTCACATCCTGATGCACGTAATTCCTGCGATGCAGGTACCCGAGTGCCGATGCGAGGTTGCGCATGACAACGAGTGCCTGCGCCTCGGTGCAGACCGGCCGGCCGGCAGCCTTCACGAGCTGGTCAGCATACGATCCCCCAGTGATGAACGGCATGGCAACGAACGGCATTTCCTCGTCGACACCGAAATCCGTCGGCATCAGGATGCCCGGATGCTTGATGGCGGAGGACTGCAGTTCATCATGCAACATCTCGATGACGAATGCGTCCAACTGCTTGTCTGCTGCAAACACCTTCACTGCAATGGGACGTCCCCCTCCGCTGCTGTCTGCACACAGCCAGACGGAAGTCAACGGGCGTTCGGACAGCAGACGCTGTAGCTGATACCGATTCGCCACCAGGGATCCAGAACGGAGAGGTTTCATGCGGGTGCGATGGTGCGACACGAAACGATGTGGAGGAGTACAGCATGTAACTTAGATGATATTTCCCCTCAACAGCAAGCAGCAAACGTGCCGAGTTGCAAATATTGCACGCTCAGGACCATGTCCTTTCATGTCTCAGCGCCCTATTTTCCCACGATCATCCCTTCGCACACTCTTCCGATCATTGATCATGACACCTGCGCTCCCCCTTCGACACCTCGGTCTTGCAGTCGCGTTGCTTGTCCTCAGCGTGTGCCTGCCTGCGTGGCTTCCCCCGAACCTCGCGGCGCAGACCGCATCCACTGCTCAGACCGCGCCGCCATCCCCAGAAACACGTCTGCTGCGCTTTCCCGACATCCACGATACTCGTATTGCATTCGTGTACGCAGGGGATATCTGGACCGTCCCGACCTCCGGGGGAGCGGCGACACGGCTCACGTCGCACGCCGGACAGGAGTTGTTCCCGAAGTTTTCGCCCGACGGAAAGTGGATCGCCTTTTCTGCCGAATACTCGGGGACGCGCCAGATTCATGTCATCCCCGCCAACGGCGGAGAACCCCGCCAGCTCACCTGGTACAATGACGTCGGCGCCATGCCCCCGCGCGGCGGGTGGGACTATCAGGTGCTCGGATGGACGCCCGACGGGACGCGCATTCTCTTTCGCGGCAACCGCGTGCCGTGGAGCGAACGGCAGGGCCGGTACTTCACGATTCCCCTCGCGGGGGGACTCGAAACCGCGCTGCCGATACCGGAAGGTGGCAGCGGCGAGTTCTCGCCCGACGGCACGAAGTTCGTCTACACACCCATCGAGCGCGAGTTCCGCACATGGAAGCGCACACGCGGCGGCCGCGCCCAGGATGTATGGATCTTCGACCTCGCGCGCACTGCAGCCGAGCGCATCACCGATCATCTGATGACTGACAACATGCCGTTGTGGATTGGCAACCGCATCTATTTCACCTCCGATCGCGAGTTCCGGCTGAACCTCTACTCATACGACGCCGCAACGAAGCAGACCGCGAAGATCACGACGCACACCGAAGCCGACGTGCTCTGGCCGAGCAGCGGACCCGGCGCAATCGTGTATCAATGCGACGGCAGAATCTGGGTGTGGGATGTTGCCACGCGCCAGTCCCGTCTCGTACCGATCACAGCCGCCACCGACGCGTCGGAAGCCTTGCCCGCCTTCAAGAATGTCTCCGATCAGATCAACAGCGCGACGATCTCCCCCTCGGGCAAGCGCGCGTTGTTCGAAGCACGCGGCGATCTGTTCACCGTGCCCGCCAAGCATGGCGAAATCCGCAACATCACACAGTCGCAGGGCGTGCGGGAATTGTCTCCCGCCTGGTCGCCCGATGGGAGCAGCATCGCCTACCTGTCCGATGTGAGCGGAGAATACGAACTCTACATCCGCAATGCTGACGGCACCGGCACGCCGCGCCAGATCACGCGCGGCAACGACGCCTGGCTGTTCGCGCCGGTGTGGAGTCCCGATGGTGCAAAGATCGCCATCGCCGACAAGCGGCAGCGTCTGCGCTGGATCGACGTCGCCTCCGGCACCGTGCGCGATGTGGCGCGCGGCGTCACGGCAGACATCACCTACTATGCGTGGAGTCCCGACAGCCGGTGGATCACCTTCACCAACGCGGCGCCCACGAAGATGACCGCCATCCATGCGCACTGCATTGATGATGGACGCACGCTGCAGTTGGGGAACGGTCTGAGCAACGACTACAATCCCGTCTTTTCAACCGACGGCAAGTATCTGTTCTTCCTTTCGAACCGTGATTTCAACCTGACCTTCAGCGCCTACGAATTCACCTATGTCTACACCGCGGCCACACGCGTCTACGTCGCGCCCCTGCGACAGGCGACGCCGGGGTTCTTCCCGGCTCGCAGTGACGAGGAGGTCGTTTCGGCAACCGACAAGACATCGAATGCGAAGAAGACGGATCCAGCGAAAACTGACGCCGTGCCACGGGTGGAGATCGACGCCAACGGCTTCGCCGATCGCGTGATGGCGCTGCCGGGCGCGGCCGCCGACTATTCTGCGCTTCGTGTCTCGAAGTCGGCGGTGTTCTACGTGCGCTCCGACCGCGAGGGACGCAAGCTGCAGCGCTATGACATCGAGAAGCAGAAAGAGG
Organism: Bacteroidota bacterium; assembly: GCA_023432805.1. Lineage (GTDB taxonomy): Bacteria > Bacteroidota > Ignavibacteria > SZUA-365 > SZUA-365 > JAEYUG01. The sequence goes on from JAEYUG010000017.1 coordinate 3,348, forward strand.
AGGAGGTGCTCGCTGGCATCGGCGGGTGGCAGCTCTCGCAGGATGGATCGTCGATCCTCTACTCGATCGGAGGCAGGTGGGGCATCTGCGAGGCACGGCCCTCTCAGAAGTCCTCGGATGGCCTGCTCGATCTGAAGGCCATGGACATGCGCATCGAACCGCGTCTGGAATGGACGCAGATGTACCTCGACGCGTGGCGATTGATGCGTGACTGGTTCTACGACCCGAACATGCACGGCACCAACTGGGCAGGCCTGCGCGATACCTACAGCACCCTCGTTCCCCACCTGCGTCATCGCGCCGACCTCGATTTCATTCTTGGGGAACTCATCGGAGAACTCAACGCCGGTCATACGTATGTTAACAGCGGTGACCAACCTCGCGTCCCGCGTCGCGAAGGAGGAATGCTCGGTTGCGAATTCGATGATGACGGGAGCGCGTTCTACCGCATCTCCCGGATCTTCCGGGGCGAGAACTGGCACGAAGCCTTTCGTTCGCCGTTGACCGAGCCTGGCATGAACGTGCGTGCGGGGGACTATCTCATCGCCATCAACGGACGCGAAGTGCGCCGCGGCACGAATCCCTGGATGTATCTCGAAAACCTGGCAGGCCGCACGGTGCAGGTCACCGTGAACAGCGCACCGAAAACCGATGGCGCCCGCACGATCACCGTACGACCAGTCAGAAGTGAACAGGACCTGCGCTTTCTCGAGTGGGTGCGTCGCAACCGCGAGTGGGTCGACAGCGCGTCCGGCGGCCGCATCGGCTATATCTGGATGCCCAACACCGCAGTCGAAGGCAATCGCGAACTCTTCAAATGGTTCTACCCCCAGGCCCGCAAGGAAGCCCTCATCATCGACGATCGCTACAACGGCGGCGGGTTCATCCCGTACAATATGATCGCACTGGTTGAACGCGAGGCACTCAACTACTGGGCACGCAGGGGACTCGAGCCCTTCAGCGCACCCGATGTCTTCCATGAGGGACCCAAGGTCTGCCTCATCAACGGCTATTCAAGTTCCGGTGGTGATGCCTTTCCCTGGTACTTCCGCAAGAAGAAGCTCGGTCCGTTGATCGGAACACGTACCTGGGGTGGACTGATCGGACTGACGGGAAATCCCTCGCTGATGGACGGCGGCTCGCTCAGCATTCCCACCTTCCGCTTCTTCGACCCCGAGGGGAAGTGGCAGATCGAGAACGAGGGTGTCGCGCCCGATATCGAAGTGATCGACCGCCCCGATCTCGTGGCGAAGGGGCAGGATCCCTCGCTGGAAAAGGCCGTGGAGGTCCTCACCGACGAACTGCGCCGCAATCCCGTGCGCAGACCGCAACCCCCGCAACCGCCCGACGAATCGAAGTAAGCCCATCTCCCACAGTGTGTACGCGTGGTGCAACAACCACGTGAGAATACGATGTGGATGTCGTAGGACGAGTCCCCCGCCTTGCATTTCCCGGCGGGGGATTCTACTTTGAGAGTTGGCCGTTTTCGGGTCTGCATGTGACATTTCCCATCGCATTTGCGTCAATTACGCCATTGATACGATCATTTTTCGTCCTATTCCTATTTGTCGGTCTCGGCACCGCCCTCGCGCAGCAGAATCCTGCCTTCCGACTGAGCAAGTCGCTCGATGACGACGAGAGCAAGTACACGAACGTCGGCAGCCTGCGCCTGACCATCTCGAACTTTGGCACGCTCGGTCACGGATTCAACCGGTGGCCGCAGCAGCCCAACTGCGAATACCCCTCCGGGTCTGGCATCGAACACATCTTCGAAGGTGGGCTCTGGGTGGGCGGGTATCGCGGGGGACAGGGACCCTTCGTATCGACGGCCGCCGTGGATGTCAGCAGTGTCCGCGATGTCGCCGCGGGATTCGAGTACACGAATGCACCGGGTGCGCGCACCGACGAACGTTCGAGTCTGTCGAACTCCCGCTTCTATTCCCCCGATGCCATCAGTCATCAGGACTTCGTGGCCGTCTTCACCGACACGAACAAGGTGATCCCAGGAACGTCGACGGTCATTCCGGAACATACCTCTCCGCTCGGGCTCAGCGTCCGGCTCGAATCGTACGCATGGAACTTCTCCTTCGCCGAGAACTTTGTCATCCTCAACTACACGATCACGAATCACAGCGGAGCCACGCTCGACAGCGTCTACGCTGGCGTGTGGCTCGACATGGTCGTACGCAACACAAACATCAGTCCCCCACGCGGGTCCGCATTCTTCGCACGCGGCGGCAACGGCTTTGTCGATTCGCTGCGTCTGGCCTATGAGTTCGATGTAGACGGCGACCCGGGCTTCACCGACAGCTACATCGGCCTTTCCGTACTCGGAAGCAGTCCCATGCAATACTTCGGCCCCCGCCCGGCGGGCGGCGATTCGCTCGGTCCCCGCACGATTTTCAATGTCTGGCAGTTCCGCAACACGACCGACCCCATCTACTTCTCGCCCGCCACCGACAAGGAGCGGTACGAGAAACTCGCCGTCGGCCTGCCTTCCAGCGAGATGCCGGGGCTGACATCGCCTTCCAATCGCAGTACGCTGCTGACCACCGGACCCTTCCGGAGTCTCGGTCCCGATTCTTCCATCAACATCGTCTTTGCGGTGGTATGTGCGAAGAAATTCGGCGCGGATCCCACGGCGAGCGACACCGAACTGTCGAGGCGACTACTGTACCGCGGTTTGTCGTTTGCGCAGCAGGCCTATGATGGAGAGGATAAGAATCGCAACGGTGTGCTCGACCTCGGGGAGGATCTGAACCGGGACGGAATGCTGACCCGCTACGTCCTGCCTGCGCCTCCTGCGGCCCCGGCGGTGCGCGTGGAGCCCGGCAATCAGAGCGTGACGATCTGGTGGGACAAGAGTGCGGAGGAATCGATCGACCCGATCTCCGGAACGAAGGACTTCGAAGGGTATCGCATCTACCGTACGAATCCCGCCGCGGACCTTGACGCGACGAAGGCGCTGACGAGTTCCTTCAACCTCATCGGCGAGTTCGACCGCGCCGACAACAGTCTCTTCTACAACACCGGGTTTGGACGAGTGAAGCTGAGTGCAGCGCAGCGCTTCCCCGGGGACGCACACGAATACTGGTACCGGATGGATATCCCCAATCAGCTCAACGGCTGGCAGTACGTGTATACTGTCACCGCCTTCGACGCAGGGGATCCGGCCAACAATGTCGAAAGTCTGGAGAGCAGCCGTCTGCAGAATGCGCGCCGTGTGATTCCCGGCACACTGGCTGCCTCCACGACAAGCGCCGAACCCGGGGTCTACCCGAATCCCTACTACGCACATGCGCAGTGGGACGGCGCGGGTGAGCGACTCAGGAAAATCTATTTCTACAATCTGCCCGCACGTGCGGAGATCCGCATCTACACAATGGCGGGAGATCTCGTGCGCACGCTGCGCCACGATGCAGCGACCTATACCGGCAGCGAGCTGGAGTGGTTCAATCGGTATGCCGACGGCACGCAGAAGATGGCGGGCGGCGAGCATGCATGGGATCTGATCACCGACAACGACCAGGCCGTCGCCACGGGCCTGTACCTGTTTACCGTCGAGAATCTCGACACGAAAGACATGCAACGCGGCAAATTTGCCATCATCAAGTAGGAGGATCCTTCTTCCATGCGACATCATCGAGTGCTTTTCCTTGCAGCAGTGTGTGCGGTATTCGCACTCACGGCTGCAACGCGCACGTCTGCACAGATCACGTCGGACACGCTGACCATCCGCCAGATTCAGGAGATCCATCCTGATTCACTCGCGGCGAAAAAATACAACAGCCCGTATACGGGTGACACGGTGACCGTCACCGGAGTCGTCGTGGCCGCCCCGCGCATCAGCCCGGGCGGCTCCATGCTCTTCGCCCTCGGAAATGCGGCGACGGTCTACATCGCCGATCCCGCCGGCGGTCCGTGGACCGGACTCAACGTCCGCGCGAGCGACACCGTCGCTTCATCTGGAACGCTCATCACCGCTGTCGACACGGGTCATGTGATCCGCATTACCGGTGTGGTCACGCAGTACTTCACCACGACGCAGTTCGACATCGGCAAGATCGCCCAGTGGAACGCCGACGTGCAGGTCGAGATTCTCGACGTCTTGCCGAGCCGTCCCGCCCCGAACGTGATTCAGATCTCCGACCTCGTCGCGGGCGATCCCCTTTCCGGCATTCCGGCCGGCCAGCAATGGGAAGGCGCATACGTTGCCATCAAGAACGCAACCGTGGGCACTCTCTCGACCAATCCCTCGACAGGTCGTCACACGTGGACCATCACCGACGGCAACGGCAACTCGATCGGCATCTATGATCAGAGCGTGTATTTCCGTGGCGGTTCGCAGGGCTTCAATCCCACCTGGACCCCGCCGCCCCCGGGCACGAAGATCGCGGAGATCCGCGGCATCATCACCAGCTCGGGTCAGGGCACCGTCATCGCGCCGATTTATCCTGGCGACATGACCCTCGGGTCCTTCCCCCCGGTGATCTCGAACGTGCAGCGCAGCGTGGTGATCCCGACTTCGAGCGAGACTGTCGACATCACAGCAACGATTGAAGACACGGATCCCGACGCCAGCGGCACCATTGCCGAGGCTACACTCATTTTCGGCACAGGCGACACCGAACTCGGCCGTCTCGCCATGACCTGGAATGCCACATCGAAGGAAGCCGAAGCCCAGATCCCTGCACAGGCCAGCGGTTCGACGATCTGGTACTACATCACTGCAAAGGACAACAGCAACGAGACTGCCCAGTGGCCCGCCGACATCGTCAAGGCGAAGCCCTTCTACATCGTGCGTGATGGTGCGCTGCGCATCCGTGACGTGCAGTACACTCCCTACACCGATGGGGTCCCCGGCTGCATCGGCGCCACGGTCACACTGCGCGGCACGATTGTCGCAGATAGTGCGCTCGGCATGATCTACATGCAGGATGGTGTCGATCCCTGGAGCGGCATCCTGCTGCGTGGTGATGCAGCCATCCGTGCCCTCGGACTCGGAGAAGACGTGACAGTGACTGGCAAGGTTGCTGAAGGGTACAGCTCCGGCACCGCAGCCAATACCGCACTCGTCGACGCAACTGTTGTCACGAAGCACGGTTCGGCACCGGTTCCTGCAGCTGTCATCCTGCCGACCAACACCTTTGAGAGCGCCGTCGTGAAGGACGGAACGCCGAATGCAGAGCAATGGGAAGGCATGCTCGTGCGCTTCAACACGCTCACGGTCACCACCCCCAACGCCGACGCGCCGAGCAATTTCGGAGAGTTCGGCGTCACCGACGGCAGCGGCATGATGCGCGTCGACGACATTGGCACGTGGAAGACCGTCTATACCACAGACAGTACCAAGACCGCGCTGACCTTCCTTCGAACCGGCACGCAGATGTCGAGCCTGACCGGCATCATGTTCTACAGCTTCGGCAACTACAAGCTGCTGCCGCGCGGCGCGTCCGATTTCGAAAACGTCATCACGACAATCGAACGTCTCAGTGCGGTACCGTCAGCCTTGAAACTGCATGCGGTGCATCCGAATCCGGCATCCGTGGCGCGTCACGGCGCGGCGACCGTCGGCTTCGATCTCGCACAGGCCCAGTCGCTGACGCTCACGCTGCATGACGCACTCGGTCGCGAGACTGCGCGCCTTGCCGACGGCCGCTACGATGCCGGAAGCTACCGCGCCTCGATCAGCACCAGCGGACTCCCGGCAGGCGTGTACTTCGTGCGCCTGGCCACCCCTGCCGGCGTGCAGACCTCGCGTCTGGTCGTCGTGCGCTGATTCCCCCCGATGGCAACGGAAAGAGGCGGCCCTGCGGTCGCCTTTTTCTTTTCCATCCAGCACTGGCACGATTTCGTGCTTGACATCGTGAGTGATGCGTTGCATGTTTCAGCTCACACGAAATCGGATTCGCCATGAAGCGATCGCATACATTTCATCACGGTTTGCATTGCGCCGCCTTCCTCGTGTGTGCGCTGTTCCTTTCCAGCGCGCACACAGCGGCTCAAACCCCTGCGTCCGTCTCCCGGTCGTTCAAGGGAGATGTTCTGGCGGCTCGAACGGGCAAGCCACCCATGCAGAAACTCAAGCTGTATGAGGTCGGCCTCAGTTTCCAACAATGGCAGCAGGCGATCGGGGTGCTCGAACGGCATGTCGAACTGCGCGGCCTCAAGGGACTTGTTCCCACACAGATTCTCGCCTACGCCACACATGCCGAACGCGTTCCGGCCTTCGACGTGCGGTGGGACGAAAACGGCTCGCTCCCGATCTATCTCAGCGGCACACCCCTGCTGCGCGGCATCGCAAACGCCGCGGGTGAGTACGAGCTGGCGACCGTGCGACGCTTCCTCGCCGTGTTCGGCGCGCTGCTGCGGGTCAAGCATGCGGATGAAATGTTCTCCCCCATCAACACATTGCATGAGGATGATGGCTCGACGACAATCCGGATGCAGCAGTTCTTCCGCGGCGTGCCCATTTGGGGGAAGCAGCTCGTGGTGCGACGTGCGGCGAATGGCGACGTCGATCTGTGCATGGGGCGGCATGCCGCCACGCCTGCTGCAGAAACACCCTCCCATGCGGGCGGACTCGATGCGAGTGCAGCGGTGCAGCATGCACGTGCCGACATCGCGTTACGCGCGCAACTGCGTCCCTTCACCGACGCCGAGCGGCAACTGTTCGGCGCCGATACGCTGCAGGTTGCACAGGTGTACGTCAACGAGAGTCCCGGGAGGGAGACGCGCCCCGCATGGCAGATCGACATGCGCACCGATGCGGTGATGCGTTGGCGCGTGTTCATCGATGCCCGCACGGGCGCGGTGCTGCAACGCTATGCGACCACATGCACCGATGGTCCGCAAAAGGCCAATGCACGCGACGCGCTGGGGCGCACGGTTACGATCGACACGTATCTGCATCAGGGCATGTCGTATATGATCGATGCGAGTCGGCCCATGTTCAAGCCGGCACAATCGGTGTTCCCCGGGAACACCGTGGGCACGATCACGACGCTCGATGCGCGCAACACCGAACTGGCGACGGTCAGCCAGATCACGTCGGCAGCGAATGTCTGGACCGACGCCTCCAGCGTGTCCGCGCACGGGAACGCGGCCCGGACCTACGAATACTATCGTACGGTGCACGGTCGCAACGCGATCGACAACAAGGGTTCGACAATTCTCTCGGTGGTCAATGTCACCTCGGGGGGACGCGGTCTCGACAATGCGTTCTGGAACGGGAAATTCATGATCTACGGCAACGGCGACGTGCTGTTCACCCCGCTGGCTGCGGCGCTCGATGTTGCTGCGCATGAGATGACACACGGGGTGACCGAGCACTCGGCGAACCTCGAATATCTCGGGCAGTCTGGTGCGCTCAACGAGGCATTCAGTGACATTTTCGGAGCGATGGTCGACCGCGACGACTGGAAGATGGGTGAAGACATCGTGCGTCCGAGTCCCCTCTTTCCGAACAACGCCCTGCGTGATCTGTCGGATCCCCACAATGGCGCGTCGATCGGTGCGCCGGCCTGGCAACCGAAGCACATGAACGAGTACCAGAATCTGCCGCCCGACGACGATCAGGGCGGGGTCCATATCAACAGCGGCATCCCCAACCACGTCGCTTATCTTGCATCGATCGATGCACGTCTGGGTGCCCAGGGTCGTGACATTACCGAACGCGTGTTTTACAGAGCGCTCACCACAAAGCTCACCGCGCAGTCCCGTTTCGTCGACTTCCGGCTCGCGATCATCCGTTCGTCGGAGGAACTCTATCCCCAGAACCCCGCCGTGGCGGCAGTGATGCGCGCCGCCTGCGATGCGGTCGGCATCACCGATGGAACGCCGACCCAGGGTCCCGACGATCTGCCGCCGGTTGCAGGCATCGACCGCATGTTGCTCGTCAGCACCGATCCGACCGATCCATATTATCTCTGGACCGTCGTGCAACCTGCCGGTGCGAACGATTTTCAATCTTTGACCCGGACCCCCGTCCTGCGCAAGCCCTCGATCTCCGACGACGGTGCCATTGCCGTATTCATCGACGGTGATCGCAATCTGCGCGCCATCGCACTAAATCCCGCTGCACCTGCCGAACAGATCATCGACAACAGCGGCATCTGGAACTCCGTCGCGATCAGCCGCGACAAGCGCCTGCTTGCCCTGACCACGACACTCAACGAAGCGGCGATCCATGTCTTCGACGTCTCGCAGACCTCGCCCGTCCTCAAGAGCTTCCCCGTCTACACACCGAACTATTCGAACAGCAATGTGCCGAACGTTGCCGAATTCGCCGACGCGATGGACTTCAGCCCGGGCAACGAGACCATCATCTTCGATTGTTACAACGAGCTGACCGTCGATGGTTCGACTGTCGGATTCTGGGACATCAACCTGATGGAGGTGTGGGACAAGGCCAGCGTCACCTTCGGCAGCGGACGCATCGCGCGTCTGTTCCCGCAGGAACCGGGGGTCGACATCGGCAACCCCGTCTTCGCACACAACAAACAGACCGTCATCGCCTTCGACATGCAGCTTCCCGGCAACAACCAGGCGGGCATCATGTCCTTCGATCTCGTCGCCGGCGGCGATCCCATTCTGGTTTCGGAATCCGTCTACGGCGTCCCCGGCTACCCCAGCTTCCGTGGTGACGATCGTGCCCTCTCATTCGGTGCTCCGAACACACAGTCCACACCCGTCGTCTGGACCGTTCCCCTCTCCACCGATGCGATGACCCCCACGGGGCAGGCCGTGGGCTTCGTCGCGGCCGCGAAGTTTCCCGTCTGGTATCGCGTCGGGCAACGTCCCGTCTCCGTTGCCCGTGTCGAGCCCCCATCCCCTCTGCATGTCTGGCCGTCGTGGCCGAATCCCTTCCGCACCACGTCCTCGATACGCTACACGCTCGAGACCCCGCCTGTCGTGCGCATCAGCGTGGACGCCCTGCTGGGCCGCGAAGTTGCAGT
>JAEYUG010000084.1 GCA_023432805.1 Bacteroidota bacterium
GGTATGCGACATCGAAGCTGAATAATGGCGTTGTAGAAGGAATCAACAGCAAGATCCAACTGGCGCGTACACGGGCGCGAGGCTGTCGATCCGTACGCAATTACATCGCCATGATCTATCTCGTCGCCGGCAAGCTCGAATTTGACTTACCCACTTGAAATAGCGAAGAACCGAATCATTGAATCTTGCCGCCGTGAAACAACCGCTGATCGATCGCCATCGCTCCCATGTCTCTCCACCGTCCGAGGTCACATAGGAACCGGAATCAACGCGGATCGGGATTTCGGGTTCCCATGGTCTTCCGAGGACGATGCCATGTTGTGCATCCCAGAACTCGCAGAATCCGGCCACCACGGGCATCCAGCTCCGACGTCGCACCCACGTCTGGCCATGATCGTCCGACATGTCGAAGGCACATTCCGGTAAGTTGCCCACCTGGTTCTTTGATCCAACGAAACGTGCCCAACGGTTGGTGTCCAATGGAAAAACCGAAGATCTAGGATGAAAGGCGGGGGTGGCGTGTGTCTGCCATTGCTGACCGCCATTTGTGGTCCATGCATAGAACCTCTCTTCAATGGGTGCTGTGTTCGGTGCATTCCTCCACTCCCTGACAGCGAACAGCATGATATACCCCGGTGTCAGCGGGTTCACACTGAATCGGGTATGAGCGCTCGTGAAGGTGGGCTGGTCAAAAATGAATAGTGAATCATAGGGCAACGGCACGTGTTCCCAGTCCCTGCCGCATTGAAGGTCTGATACAAGCGCCCCGAATAGGCGTTGGGATCAGGATTCGCCCAGAGAATCCCGTAGTCCTTGGTGCTGAACCGGCCCCCTCTGTCAGGCTAGTTGTCCCCTCAGAAAAAACGGCCTATAATAGGCGAGAGAGGGCATAAACCGAGGTGATGATGCGCTATTCACGCGAAAGAAAGGAAGCGGTGATCAAGAAGATGCTTCCTCCCGAGAATAAGAGTATTCCCGAGATTTCCCGGGAAGAGGGCATTTCCGAACCCACGCTGTACCTGTGGCGCAATGCTGCACGCGCCACCGGTCGCCTGTTGCCGGATGCGGACCGCACACCGGAAGGGTGGAGCAGCACCGACAAGTTTGCGGCGGTCGTGGAAACGGCGGCGATGAACGAAGCGCACTTGGCGGAGTACTGTCGCCAGCGCGGTCTGTATCCGGAGCAGATCCACACCTGGCGCCGTGCCTGCGAACAGGCGAACAACTGGGAGGCGGCACAGGCGAAGCAGACCAAGGACGCCATGCGCGCGGTGCGGAAACGGACGCAGGAGCTCGAACGGGAACTGCAGCGCAAGGAGAAGGCGCTGGCAGAGGCCGCGGCGTTGCTGGTCTTGAAAAAAAAAGTCGACGCACGCTGGGGGGAGGACGCGGACGAATGATCGGCCTCGAAGATCGTGTCGCTGCCACAACGTTGATCGCCGAAGCAGTTGCCGACGGTGCGCGTCTGGCACCGGCCTGTGCGGTGCTGGAAATCAGCCCGCGCACGTATCGGCGCTGGTGCCGGCATCCCGCGGGCGACCGGCGCCCCATGGCGCAGCATCCCGCCCCCGACAACAAACTCAGCGAAGAGGAACGCGCCCAGATTCTCGCGATCTGCCACCGTCCGGAACACGCCGCCCAGAGCCCGGCGGAGATCGTTCCGGTGCTGGCGGATGCCGGTGCATACGTGGCTTCGGAATCGAGTTTCTATCGCGTGCTGCGCCGCGCCCGGGAGCTGGCCCATCGCGGTCGCGCCCGGGCCCCGCACCGGGGCGGGCCGCCGCGATCGCATTGTGCGGTGCGTCCCTGTCAGATCTGGACGTGGGATGTGACGTGGCTGAAAGGACCGGTGCACGGCCTGTTCTTCTACCTCTACCTCATCATTGATCTTTTCAGCCGGAAGATCGTCGGCTGGGAGGTATGGGAGGAGGAGCGTGCCGATCACGCGGTGGTGCTGATTGATCGGGCGACGCTGGCGGAAGGATGCCGGGGGACGCTCGAGGTGCTGCACGGCGACAATGGAGCGATCCAGAAGGCCGCGACGCTGCGCGTGCGTCTGGCGGAGCTCGGTGTGGCCGCCTCGTTCAACCGCCCCGGTGTGAGCAATGACAACGCATACTCGGAATCGGTGTTCCGCACCTGCAAGTATCGACCGGATTATCCGGACCGTGGTTTTGCCACGGTCGATGACGCGCGCGCGTGGGTCGCGGCGTTTGTCGCATGGTACAACAACGAACACAAGCACAGCGGCATCAGCTATGTCACGCCGGTGGAGCGCCACACCGGGCGCGATGTCGAGATCCTGGCACAGCGTGCCACCGTGTATGCTGCCGCCCGGGCGCAGAAGCCGGCGCGGTGGTCAAGGAAGGTGCGCGATTGGTCGCGCAAAGCGACGGTGCACCTGAATCGTCGCAGTGCAGAAGCGGACGCGAAATGACGGGCAGGCCACAGCGACGCATCGCCCATAGAGGCCGGATTTTGCCGGTGCCCGGTGCGGTCAAGAGCCCTTCGCTAATGCGGGCTTGTTTACTCTTGACCGCACCGGGTGGCGGCAGTATGTTGCCGCCATGGGCATGCGTCGATCAACCCCGCACCACACGAAACAATCATCGAACACCATCAAGTTTTGGGACAACTACCCTGACAATCACCGCCGGATCTCGGTGATGGCTCCCGTTGGATAGGGTGAGGCATAGGTGTTCCATGTCAGCCCGCCGTCGGTCGTGTGAAAGATCGTGCCCGCCAGACCCGCCACCCAGCCATGGTCTTCATCAACGAACTGCACGCGGAAGCAGGTCGTATCCGCAAACGGCAGCGGAATCTCCCGGAGCTGCGCAACCGCGTGCCCTCCCAGCGTGATCCAGAGTGCAAGCGACAACATTCGCTTCATGTGTTCACCTCCTGATTCATAGATCGTGATCTCCCTGAGAAATGTTGAATCTCAATACCTCCATCGAACAGGTTCCAAACCCAAACCGCAGTCCGGGCTTTCACCCCGTATTTGCCTCGTGCGAGGGTCGAGGGCGTATCGATCCAAAGAAACTACAATGCAGAGCGCACGCGGGTCGTGCGCGGATCTCGTAGGGTGAGACGGGATCAACAGCGGTCTCGCCGTCGCAGATTCGGATGAGCAGTTCCTGCGCTTGGTGCTCTGGGAAGAGGGCCATCAACTCGGCGTCGATGCGGGGGACGCTCATGCGCACCCATCGGTGCTCGAGGTCGTCGTACACTGCTTCCAGGTCGAAGACCTGCTGCACGACCGAGGCGGTACGTTGCTCGGTATCGATGACGAGGAACGAGCTGGTGTGGCCGTCGGCCGTTTCCCTCGAGACCATGTCGACCTTGACGATCGGGATCTGCAGCGAAGTTGGCATCTACCCGAGTCCGAGGGCGATGGAATGCAACGAAGAAGAGCGCCGCGTGGTGGGCGCTGTCGGGACCGCGGATGAGTAGTCGACCGGTCGTTGCACGGCCTCACCTACGCAGTTGTGGAGAGATGGATCCGAAAAGGTACGAAGGGGAAACTTCAGATGCCACCCCGGAAAAAACGCCGGAAAGGCGAGCAAAAACTGCCGAAAATGACGAATAATGGCCATCTTGCCAGTTTCAGATGTATTACGACATCTGATCGCTGCGGCGGCAGCGTGTGTCATGGAACGCGAAACGGCGGGCACAGGCCCGCCGATTTCATGTGCATGTGCCTTGTGTGGCGCTACGCCTTCGCGCGCGTGAAGATGGCGACGATGGCCGTGGTGACGAGTCCCATGACCGGTGTGCCGATCAGCACCTGCACGAGATAGTTGCCGAGGCTGAAGTACTCGGCGGCGGCCTGCTCGGTCATCATGCCCGTGCGCACGGCGTGCGCGGCGGCGTTCGTGAAGTACTGCGGCGAGATGACCTCGGAGGTCAGGTACTGCAGCAGCGGCGACAGCACTGTGACGATGGCGGTGATGATGAGTCCGGACACGAAGCCCTGCATGTATGTCATCGTGCCGCCGAGATCCCGTTTGCGCTTGTCGAGCAGCGCGAACACGTAGATGGCGATCGCGGGGATGGCCACGAAGTTCGTGTAGATCATGTGCTGGTCGATGTGCGCGTCGTGCAGTCCCGCCACCCGTTCGAGCACCATCCACAGCAGCATCATCACGAAGAAGATGATCGCCCATTTGAATTCCGTCGTTCTCTGTTTCATCGTGCACTCCTTCTTGGGGGGGGGGATGGGATGTTGTCGTGCGGTCATGCGGCAGTTGCGGCTGACCGTGTGCGCTCGTGGGGGAAGCCTCCGCCGTCGCAGCACTCGCTGCGTCGCACGGTGGCGCCATGTTTGAAGGGGCGCAGTCTACGACAATTCTCTTCGAACCTCAAGATGTGAGACCTATGTTGTACGGGGCGGTGGGATTGGACATATTTCAGGCTGTTCCCGATTGAACCGACGGAGTCTGCATGCAAGCCATCGAACTGTTGTATCTGCTCAAGCCCTACGCGCCGCATTTCGTGCTACGTTGCCTGCAGCTGAGCAACAACTGCATCACGCAGGATGCGGATTTCATGCGTACGTTCTGGATGCTGGTCGGCGAGAAGCGTCTCAAGGTTTCGATCCGCGAGGCGCACAATCTCTACACGTACCTGCGAGCTTGCCTGCCCCTCGGCGGTGCAATCGCAGAAGTCGGCGTCTACAAGGGAGGCAGCGCCAAACTGCTGGCGACCTACGCCCAGGGCGCCCCGTTCTATCTGTTCGACACCTTCGAGGGCATGCCCGACACCGACGCCCGCGTCGACGTGCATGCGAAGGGCGACTTCTCCGACACCTCGCTCGAGGGCGTGCAGCAGTACCTGGCCGGCTTCGAGAACCTCGTGTTCCGTCCCGGACGCTTCCCCGCGAGTGCTGCGGGATTGCCGGACGACCTGCGCTTCTCGTTCGTGAACCTCGATGTCGACATCTATGAATCCACGCTCGAGGGACTCCGCTATTTCTTCCCCCGCCTCCTGCCCGGTGCTGTGCTGATCTCGCACGACTACAATTCGATTTCGTGTCCGGGTGTGAAGAAGGCCTTCGACGAGTTCACCGCGGGCAGCGACATCGTGGTGACGCCTCTCTTCGACACGCAGTGCATGATCCGCAAGCCGCGCTGACGCGGCCGCGTGCGGGATGGAGTGCAACGGCGGACGCGGGTCCGCCGTTTGTCGTTACCAGCGGATGCTGAAGGACATGCGGGTTGGTGCGAGGGTCAGGCGCATGTCGCTCGAGACGTCGAAGTCGTAGAGGTGCGCGTCGACGAAGGCGTCGGCGAGCTGCACGAAGTAGGTGACGAGAAACCACCACGCGTACGTGTCGCGCCGGTCACGGTAATACTCGCGGAAGAGTTTGAGCTGGAGGTTGCCGCCCGGTCGCTCGGGTGTGATGGAGGCTGCGTACTGATCGGCGTAGGTGGAGTAGTCGGCGTGCTCGCTCACGATGCCGTAGATGAGGAAGCCGCTCAAGCCGACAACGACGGGGACCTTCCAGTACGATTCGTTGTAGAGCTGTCCCCACCCCGGGATGATGGCCGAGCGAAGGACGGCCGTGCCCGGTGATTTTGTCGGCGTCCACACGCTCTCATCGCGCTGCTCGATGGAAGGGGGAGCGGTCGAGGTTTTGATTTCCGGGGGGATGCGGAGGCTGTCTGCGACGGAGAGGGTGTCCTGCGCGCGTGCGGAGGCCGCTGCGAGGAGGCAGGTCAGGACGATGAGGGGAACGTGTTGCAGAGGTCGCATCATCACAACATATCGGGGGGGTGGGGAAAATACAATGGTGGAGAAAGGTCGGTGGACGCCTTCGTCCACCCTCCTTTTGGATGGGGAGGGCTGGGGCGATAATTTTCACGACTATTTCCGAATGAACTTGTTCCGACCCCATGTCACGACTTCGCATTGCGGTTCTCTTCGGCGGGCGCTCGGGCGAGCATGAAGTCAGCCTCGTTTCGGCCGCCTCTGTCATGCACGCACTCGACGCCACGCGTTACGACATTCTTCCCGTCGGCATCGGAAGGGACGGTGCGTGGATCTGCGGTGCGGGCGCGCTCGCGAGGTTGCGCGACGGTGCAACCGACACCAGCGTCGACACGGTTTCCGACGTGCGTCGCTGCATTCTCGCCCCCGATCCCACCCTCGGTCTGCTCGTCGACGACGGTGCGGACGGGTGGATGCCGCGTCCCATCGACGTGATCATTCCCGTGCTCCACGGCACGTTTGGTGAGGACGGCACGATGCAGGGACTCTTCGAACTTGCAGGCATTCCCTACGTCGGTGCCGGTGTACTCGGCTCCGCTGTGGGCATGGACAAGATCGTGCAGAAGGAACTCTTCCATGCCGCGGGGCTGCCTGTCGTACCGTACATCTGGGCGTACGCAGAGGAGTGCCGCACCTCGACCGACGCCGTCTGCGATCGTGTGGAAGCCTCCCTCGCATATCCCGTGTTCGTCAAGCCGCCCAACATGGGTTCGAGTGTCGGGATTTCGAAGGCGCGCACGCGTGCAGAGCTCACCGACGCGCTCCTGCTGGCCGCCGCGTACGACCGCACCGTACTCGTCGAACAGGCGGTTTCCGCACCGCGCGAAATCGAAGTCGCGGTGCTCGGCGCCCGGGAGGCGATCGCCTCGGCGCCCGGCGAGATCATCCCTTCGAATGAATTCTACGACTATGCGGCCAAGTACGTCGACGGCGCCAGCGCCACGATCGTGCCGGCAGACCTCGATGCATCCCTCGCCGAACGCCTGCGCGCCGAAGCGCTGCGCGCGTTCGCGGCGGTGCGTTGCGAGGGCATGGCCCGGGTGGACTTTCTCGTCGCGCGCGATGATGGTGCGGCGTACCTGAACGAAGTGAACACGATTCCCGGGTTCACCTCGATCAGCATGTACCCGAAGCTCTTCGCGTATTCGGGAGTACCGTATCCGGAACTCCTCGATCGGCTGGTGGCGCTCGCGCTCGCGCGGGCTGATGAGGTGCGCGCGCTGCGGCGCTCGTACGACGAGGGTGGGGACTGGCATCGCGACGAGGCGCGCTGACGTGTCCGCACCCCGCCGTCTGCATCACGAGGAGATCGCCGAGGCGCTGCCCGGACGCACGGGCGCGATCGAACGCATGCCCGTCGATCTGGTCGTCGACAACGTGCGCAGTCTCTACAACGTCGGCAGCATCTTTCGAAGCTGTGATGGTGTGGCCGTGCGCAAGCTCTGGCTCTGCGGCTACACGCCGCATCCCCCGCGGCGCGAGATCGACAAGACGGCGCTCGGCGCGACCGAGAGCGTGCCCTGGCAGCACGTGCACGATGTGCGCGAGGCGCTTGCGCGCGTGCGCGACGACGGCTTCCGCATTGCGGCGCTCGAACAGACCGATGTCGGACGTTCATTGTTTGATGTCACCCCGGAACATTTCCCCCTCGCCCTCGTGATCGGCAACGAGATCGATGGCGTCAGTGATGAGGCGCTGGCACTCTGCGACATGGCCTTCGAGCTGCCGATGCGGGGCGCGAAGCATTCGCTGAACGTTGCGGTTGCGGCTGGAGTGGCGTTGTATGAAAGTCTGCGCGTGTGGCAGACGATTTCCGTTGCTTTTGAGAATTCGACTCGATAGCTTTCCCTTTCAGAAAACCTCTTCAAACCCTTCATGGCAATCGGGTGTCGAAGAGGAGAAATCGGGCCATCAGCCATCACCTCATACACTACACAGGAGCAATCCATGAAGAAAATCCTCAGCCTCGCCGCCGTCTTCGCTCTCGCACTCTCGCTCGTCACCGCCACTGCCCAGGACCAGCCGAAGAAGGCCTCCGTGAAGGAAGCTAAGTCCGGTTGTTGTGCGTCGGCGAAGGCGGAGAAGAGCAGCTGCTCGACCGAAGCCAAGGCGTCGAACGTCAAGGAGTCGAAGGAGAACTGCGACAAGAGCAAGTGCGCCGACGAATGCAAGATGGCGCACAAGGCAGACTCGAAGAAGGCCGACAACAAGAACTGATCAGCATGATAGAGGCGCTCAGCGCGCCCATGTAGCGCGAACCCCCGGCCACGGCCGGGGGTTCTGCGTTTCGGGACTGCGGTCAGACATGCGACGGCGGTGACTCCGTACCCGATCGGGGGTGCTTCAGGGGAGATCAGAAGAGGTATTTGACGGCGATGAAGCCAAGCACGAGCAGGACGAGGAAGGCGATCGAGAGTTTGTCGAAGTACTTTTCGATGAAGGTCTTGATCGTGGGACCGAACTTCCAGATGAGTGTTGCCACGAGGAAGAAGCGTGCAGCGCGTCCAAGTACTGACGCGATCATGAAGGGTACGATCGGCATGAGCGTCGCACCGGCTGCGATCGTTGCAACTTTGTAGGGAATCGGTGTGAAGGCCGCGGCAACAAGGAACCAGACACCGAACTCACCACGATAGGCGACTTCGACCTTCTCCCAGTACACCTGGGCGTTGTAGAAGTCGATGATCGGCCTGCCGACGATATCCATGAGTTCGTATCCGATGAAGTAGCCGAAGAGTCCGCCAAGCACCGAGCCTGCGGTACAGACGAGTGCAAAGCGCATCGCTTTCTTCGGGAACGTGACTGCGAGGGCGATCAGCAGCACGTCGGGGGGAATCGGAAAGAACGACGACTCCATGAAGGAGATGGCGAACAGGGCCCAGAGGGCGTGCTGCTTGCCTGCGAATCCCTCGACCCAGGCATACATGCGGCGTATGAATGCAAACAGCGGTTTCATGTCGTGTGCGTGATGAGACAATCACGCAATGTAGTATCGCGATCGTTCCAGGGAAAGTCATCATGCAAGAGACGGCCAGCACGAAGACGGCCGCACGGAGGCGGAGAGCAGGATGTCCCGGTGGAGGAGCGCCCCCCCCAGGATGCGCCCCTGCACCCCGGACCGCAGTCAGGGGTGATGATAACGGGGACTTCG
>JAEYUG010000051.1 GCA_023432805.1 Bacteroidota bacterium
TGGCCTCGAACAGGAGCGTGAACCCACTTCCTGGGCGTGCCCACGGAACGGGAACCAAGTGCACGCCACAGTCTTCGCAGCGCACGCGCGGAACACGCGCATGGAGATAACATTCATGCTGGAAAAAATTGAGATGGCGCCATTCCTTGTTCGTTGTGTCATGCACCGAGCACCCCGTCGCATCGCATGTCGGGCAGGAGAAGCGCGCACCACGCACGAAATCCACCCAGAGATCGAGTTTCCCTATCTTCGCGCTGAATTCTACCTTGGTACAGTACCACGGCTGGTGCAGGCCCAGAGCCAGGGTAAAGAGGTCGATCGTTTGTTGGTTCATCGTCGGGAAGCTCCGGATACGTGATCAATACATGTCCTCACTTGTCCTCGAATCTACGAATGACCCTATCGATATCCTCTCCTACCCACTCAATTCAGCGAAGAGCCAAGAATCTGAACATCGGGCAGATTCTCACTGAGTACGAGCAGGGCGACAGCTTGGTTCGAGTCGCAACAAAGCATGGTGTGAATCCGAATACAATCTACTACCACCTCAAGAAGCACAATCGCCAGACTCGATCGAATCGAAAACTCTCTGAGCGTGATATCCAGTTCGTCCGGAACATACTACGTGCGAGTCAAGACCGAGATGTCGTCCAGAGATTGGCAAGCAAGTTCGGTGTGACGGAAAATGCCATACGGTATCACCTCAGGAAGGCGAACTTGTCCGAGGTGAACGTGTGAGCGATGGTCGGATTGGATGAGAACGGTGGTCGGCTGGATCGGAAACCACCGTCCATCGGAGGAGCGATGCTGTGCCTGACCCCGGTTTTGACTCTGTCATCGAAGCAACAGATTTTCAATGGATGAGCCTTGATGGACTCCTTCAATGTGATTGAGCCAAAAAACAGCATTCAAATGATACAAAAATGCGACATGCTGATACAAAAACGCCAAAAACCGGTAAAAAACACCGAATAGCCACAGTACAACAAACAGAAGCGGTATGTCTTGGGCCATTTCCCGTGCTGATTGGAACAGCATTCAGGCTCTCGTCGCTGTGATCCCTTTCACCGACACGGACACTCTGTCCACTTTCAACTTCTTGCGACGCTGATCAGGCTGGAGATGTCGCCTTGGTCTGCTTTCCGCAGAGCATCGAGATAGTGCTTACGTGCATCACTGGGTTGGATGAGGGAATTACCACCCCATGTGAAAACGGGCCGACTGAAGAGCTTTGAGACGATCACATCAGCGATCAACCGTGAGTGTCTTCCATTGCCATTGGGGAAGCAGTGGATGAAGACGAGACGATGGCTGAATCGTACAGCGATCTCGTCGGGTTCGTAGGTGCCATGTTCGATCCAGTATCGACAATCGTCAAGCAAATTGCGAAGGTCGATGCCGATCTGTATCCAGTCGCCACCGATGTTCTTGTTCGATCGTCTAAAATCCCCGGCCCATTCCCAGACATCCGAGAACATACGTTTGTGCAAGTCCCGGACGAAGACTTCCGTGAGAACGTCCGTCGCGGTGAAGGAGCGTGAGAGAGTCCATTGGACAGCGTTCTCGATGTTCTGCTGTTCGAACTCATCCAGTTCAGACCTCGTGGTGATGGTGGGGATAAGCAGACCCTGTTTCTCGTCTTCATCGATGGGGGTCTGGCCACTCACGTATTCCAGTTCTAATCCCACAAGTACCTCGGCATGGTGCGGATAAGTTCTTCGGTTTTAGCCCGGATTGCCTTCTCAATTCTCTCCCTTGACACATTTTGCTCCTCAAGCTCCATCGATTTTGATGTTCGGAGCACGATGGATCGAGCGATCTTCTCTGCCTGTCGCTCGATAAGTTGTTCAAGCGAATCCTCGTTAGGAACAAGTGCGTAGACGAGCGTCAAGTTCATTGCCTTTGCGATCTCACGAAGCGACTTGAGCGTGACCGAGCCTTCAGCTTCCCTGATTTCGTAAGCTCTAATAGTCTGCCGAGCGACTCCCATTCTCCTCGCAAGCTGGCTGAGGGGGATCTTCAGAGCGATGCGAATGGAGTGAATCCAGCCACGCTCAGGCACCTGAATGCTCTTGGCTTGAACGAAAGGAAGCAACTTCCGATCAATTTGCTCCAAGACCAGTCTCCTGTTTTCGATCTTCATTGTATGCTCCTATTGGTCTTTGGCATGTGGGTGTACTCGGATCATGGCCGGAGCCTGAACACATGCAAGACAAACGTAAGTCTATAGAATGACAATAGCAAGTTATATGTAACTCTAAAAGATTACAAAATACGCATATTTGTCATCATATAAGCTTACAAATATCCGATTGAGTGTCCAATACTCGCTGGCTGATTGGAGCAGGGAGCCATCCAAGTGCTTTCACAACATGAGTTTGTCGATCAGATCCCGGTTATCAGATGGAAGAATATGTGTGTAGATCAGGGTTGTCTCTATTCTTGAGTGTCCTGCCCATGTCTTCACTTGTGCAATAGGTACCCCGTTCCGAATCAGATTCGTACAGAACGAGTGCCTCAGGGTATGGAAGTGAACGAGCTTCGGGTCGATGCCATCGGTTTTGGATGCGATGCGTTTAAAGATCTTCGAAGCCACCTCGTCTCGGATTCTGCGACCTTTTACATGGAACACATAGGGTGAGGAGTCACGATAGACCGTCTCGGTGATCACTTCGATTCTACGCGTTGGATCGTGAACCTTGCGGTTGTTCTCGTCGAGGACATAAGGAATCTCGCCACCATACGCTACCGTCTTAAAGCGAAGGTCGTGGAGGACTTTGAAGACGGTTTCCGTCATTGGGATCTTGCGACGAGAGGGGGCCGTCTTCGTGACAAACCCCTCATCTGGTTTATCTGAGATCCGGATCATCTTCGCATCGAAGTCAACATCATCCCAGTTCAAGTGTATCAGTTCGTTCAGTCGTGCTCCGGTATGGAAGCCGACGATTGCCACAAGCCGAGCTACCTTGATCCGGGTGCGTTCGTTCACATCCCTTCGTACACGCTTGGCGTAGGCATTCTTGTCGTCGTCCAATGCATCATCGAAGCTCTCAAGAACTCTCTGAAACTGGAGAGCCGTCAGGAAGTAAGGATGTTCGACCCGTGCTCGCTCTTGTTTGATCACTCCTTCCTTGAAGATGTTGTGCTGAATCAGATCCAAGTCTCGTGCCCTCTCGAACATCACCCGGAGTGTCGCGAAGTAGTTCCGTGCAGTCCATGCCGAAGACTGGTTCTTGACGGCGAGGAAGTACGTCTCCAGTTCCAGTTGGAGCTTCGCTCGCTCCGTCTTGTCGCGAAAATCGAAGCTTGACAGAAGACGATTGCCGAAATGCTTCAGGAACATCCGATGCGAAGAGATGTGCGTGGCGACTGTCTTTTTCTTGTGACTTGCCGAGTAGTGGGGAAGGTGGTAGCGTTCGAAAAACTCCGTCCACGTGATTCGCTCAGACTCGTTCTTGCCACCCAGTGTCGGCATGGATGTGGTAGATGCGGGAACCGAGATTTCTTGATCGGGATTCGATGTTTCGGTATCTTTGATCTTGGATACGGATTCTTCGAACGTTTTAGTGATCGGATTGAAGGAATCCAACCGGGCCTTTGCTTCGAAAAGATCATCGGTTCCAGTCGTTACGCGTTTCCGTTCCCCATCGGTATCGTAGAACCAGATGTAGAGGTTGCTGTCTGGAGAAATTTTCCGGAGGTAGAGCTTCCGCTTAACGCCATCGGGATATTGGAAGGAAGAGAAGATCTTCCCATTTTTCTTTGATTTTTGCTTGCTCATGACACCGCCATTTGATGCAACGTTTTAGTTCGTAACTTTAAGATATGCTCAAAAGCGGTTATTGTCAAGCAAATTGTATCATAAACCGGCAAATCGCCGAATACGCTTGAAAAAAGCGAAATATTTTTACTCGTAAAACTGTCGCGTAATCATGATGCATCAAAACAGAACCAGCACCAGAAAAACGCTGAAAAATTCTCATTTTGAGAACTTCAGGGTTTTTGTTGTTGCATCAGGATTGCATCAAGACTGCACCTTCGTTGCATCATTTACGTCATTTGATGCAACGAAAGCAGGTATCTTTCATCTTCAATCTACAGGCGTAACGCCTTATTTTACAACGCTTTAATGTAATTTGCCCCCGTAGCTCAGGTGGATAGAGCGACGGTTTCCTAAACCGCAGGTCGGGTGTTCGAATCACCCCGGGGGTACGATCTCAGTGCGCACGGGAATGTCCGATTAGGGATGTTCCCGTTTTTATTCGATTGGTTTCGCGTGCTGATCAGAAACTGGCTTCGATGCCAGCGGAGAGGGTCAGCGCGCGCTTGAGTCCATCGATGTTCACGTCGCGCTGCAGAAGCGGAAACGCGGCAAGCAGTGCGAGTCGCAGGTGTTCCGAGAGGGGAGCGGAGACACTGCCGAGGAGGTTCACCTGCAACTGATCGCTGCCGGGAACCTTCATGAAACGCTCGGTGCCGCTCGCTGCGAGATCGATGATCGAGGACTCCGATAATCGCTGTATCGCGATTGCTTCGATCCCGATGGAGTATCGATCGATTGCGGTGCGATATCCAGCGCGAGCAAGGAGATCGCCTCCGCGTTGGAGACGGATGAGCGAGTTTTCGCTGCGGCCCGTTGCATGCTGGTACCCCAGCGCCGCACTCCATGGCGCGGCATCGAAACTCACACCGACAATCAGATCGGTGCTACCGAGTCCTGGCTGATAGGCCTGCGGAAGTCCTCCTGCATTGTCGTCCCCCGTGGCGAACTTGACACCCGCCTGCGCACGGAATTCCATCCCACTGTGTTGCCAGAGACGCTGGTCCAGAAAGAGCGTCAGATCTCCGAGTCCGGAGGCAGATCCGAGCGGACCTTCGATCGAGGTCCACGGCAATCGCATGGACACCCGTGTCCCATCGAACAGTTCTGACCCCGCTTCAGCGACCAGCGTGTGAAACGCGATGTCATCGGGTGCCCCGCTGCTCCCGTAGCTATACCGCAGAGCGAACGTATGCCGCGGAACCCGATCAGTTTCCTCACCGCGCATGGGCGTCACCGCACACGCTCCCGCATCCGAACATTGAGCGCTGGCATCACGCGACGCGAACACTAAGACCACGATCATGTAAGGCAGTATCCTTCGCATGGCGGCTATCGTACCTATGAATTCTGGTCTCATGGAGTACAAGCACATTGTTGGAATTCCAAGCATGATAACCGACCACGCATCACCGATCAAGGTGGAAGCGCAACAGTGCTTCCAGACTGACAGCGGCTGCGAGCAGCAAACACACAGCGGACAACCAATCGTCAGCGAGCGGCGCGAGGCGCCTCGGTTTGATCGGCTCCGCCCCCCGGCGTATATTACAGGTCTGTAAATCACGACGTCAAACGAGTCTGTTGCTTTCAAACCAACGAGTTACATTCATGCGTCTCTCCCAGTACTTCATCCCCACCCAAAAGGAAATCCCAGCCGACGCGATCATCCCGAGCCATCAGCTCATGATTCGTGCAGGCATGATCCGTCCGCTTTCCGCGGGCATCTACTCGATGCTGCCCTTCGGCTGGCGGGTGTGGAAGAAGGTGATGGACATCATCCGCGAGGAGATGGACGCGATCGGCGGCATGGAGTTCCACCTGCCGGCGCTCAATCCGATCGAGATCTGGGAAGAGACGGGACGCGTCGAGGCCTTCGGCGACACGATGTTCCACATCAAGAATCGCGACTACGTGCTCGCACCGACGCACGAGGAGATCATCACGAGTGTCGCGCGCGCGTTCGTGCGGTCGTACAAGGACATGCCGCAGATCTGGTACCAGATCCAGACGAAGTTCCGCAACGAGCCGCGACCGAAGTCCGGCGTGATCCGCGGCCGCCAGTTCACGATGAAGGATGCCTACTCGCTCGACAACAGCTGGGAGGGTCTCGACGAGAGCTACCGCAAGCATCACGACGCGTATTGCCGCATCTACGAGCGCTGCGGACTGACGTTCTTCGTGGTCGGTGCCTCGAGCGGCGCGATGGGCGGCACGGGCTCGCAGGAGTTCATGGTCGAATCCGACGCGGGCGAGGATCTCTGCGCGTTCAATCTCGAGAGCGGCTATGCGGCCAACATCGAAGTGGCTTCGTCGGCGCTGCCGGTGGTCGCACGCCTCGATGAGAATCCCGCGGCAGAGAAGTTCGCCACCCCGACGGCAAAGAGCATCGACGATCTGATCGAGCAGTACGGCATTGCCGAGGAGCGCTGCGCCAAGTCGCTCGTGTATTTCGCCGACGAGAAGCCGTACCTGATCTTCATGTGCGGCAATGACCAGCTCAACGAGGCGAAGCTGCAGACGGCGCTCGGTGCGGTGAACGTGCGTCCCGCCCGCGACGAGGAGCTCGCCGGACTGACCGGCGCCGACAGCGGATCGATCGGTCCGTTGAATTTGAAATCCGCTCTGCCCCAGATCGCCGACTTGCGCATCGCGCATGCGAACGGCATGGTGAGCGGCGCGAACGAAAACGGATTCCACTACCGCAACATCGACCTCGACCGCGACGCGGCGATCACGGCGTACCACGACCTGCGCACGGTGTGCGAGGGCGAGCCCGATCCGATTGCAGGAAAGCCCCTGAGCGTGAAGAAGGCGATCGAGGTGGGACACATCTTCAAACTCGGCACGCGCTATTCGGAAGCCATGCGCGCCGTGTTCCTCGATGACAAGGGCACGGAGCATCCGATCATCATGGGCAGCTACGGCATCGGCGTCGAACGCGTGGTGGCCTGCCACATCGAGCAGCGGCATGACAAGGACGGCATTGTCTGGCATCCCTCGATCGCGCCGTTCCACGTGCAGATCACCGCGGTGAAGATCGAGAGCGACATCGTGCGCGAGGCGGCGGACCGTCTCTATCGCGATCTGACGGGCATGGGCAACGAGGTACTGTTCGATGATCGCGCAGGCGTGAGTCCCGGTTTCAAGTTCAAGGATGCCGACCTGCTCGGCCTTCCGATCAACGTGATCGTAGGCGAGAAGCACCTGGCCGATGGCAACATCGAGATCAAGATCCGCTCCACCGGCGAGCGCCGCATCGTGCCGATCGATGATGCCGCCACCACCTGCGCAGAGATTCTCGAGGAACTCATGGGCAGCTGATCGCGCGTCGCGCGCGCAGCGGGCGATTCAGAAACGAAGAACGCCGGTCTCCGTCAGGGGACCGGCGTTCGCGTTTTCATCGTGCTAAACCGCAATAAACCATGATAAACCGTAGTAAGATCCATACAATTGGATCGGATGCGAGGCCTATTTGCCGCGGCGGGGGACGGACTTGCGTGTCTCGGCTGGCGTCGAGCGGACTTCCTGCACACCGGCGAGGCGGCCATCGGGCGCGAAGGTGAAGTCGAAGGTTGCGGTCCTGACCGCGCCGGACTTGTCCTTCGCAGCAAAGCGATGCCGCACGCGGAAGCCCGACGTATCCGTCCGAGCCGACGGTTCGGCGAGCTGCCGTGCGAAGCCGCTGCGTCCGATCGCGAGCCGTCCGAGTTGCGCCACACGCGCATCGAGCGCCTCGCGCAGCTTCCCCTCGCGGGTGAGGATTGCATCACGCGTCTTCGAGTGCAGCACGGTATCCTCACGTGCCAGATCCTGCTTGAGCGTCGCCAGCGCGAGGCTGTCGGCGCCGAGGGCCTTCTGCTCGCGCGCGATGTCGCGGTCGAGCAGGGCGATTTCCCGCTCGAGTAGCTCGGCGCGGAAGATCGGCGTGTGGGTGAAGTCCTTCGGCACATAGGAGGAGGGATCGGGCAGCATCGAACGGATGCGGGCGCGCACGGTGTCTTCGAACACGCGCGTGCGGGATTGTGCGTGCAGCAGCGAGGCATCCGTCGGAAGCCACGCGAGCAGGCTGCCGAGCAGCAGCACGCAGGTGAACAGTGCACGCGGCATGCGCGCGGAACCCGCAGGCGGCTGCCTCATGCGCGCCGCGCCTCCATCGCCCGCGTGAAATCGCGGAAGAGGTAGTCGCTGTCGTGGGGTCCGGGACTCGCCTCCGGATGATACTGCACGCAGAAGACGGGCAGCTCCCGATGCCGGAATCCCTCGACGGTCTGGTCGTTGAGATTCACATGCGTGAGTTCGAGATGTGCGGGCAGGGAGTCGGCCGCGACGGCGAATCCATGATTCTGCGAGGTGATCTCGATTACACCCGTCGCACGATGCATGACGGGATGATTCGCACCCCGGTGTCCGTATTTCAGCTTGTAGGTCGTTGCCCCGAAGGCCAGCGACAGGAGTTGATGTCCGAGGCAGATGCCGAACACCGGTGTGCCGCTCTCGGCGAGTGCGCGCACTTCGGGAATCGCGTAGGTGACGGCGGCAGGGTCGCCGGGACCGTTCGAGAGAAACACGCCGTCGGGTGCGGAGGCGAGAATCTCCGCGGCGGGTGTCGAGGCGGGATACACAGTCAGCGCACAGCCCCAGGCAGAGAGACGCCGGAGGATGTTGTGCTTGATGCCATAGTCCACCACCGCGACGCGATGCCGCGGTGCGCCCTGTCCGTCGTGCGTGAAGCTCCACGCGCCCGCATCGCTCCATTCATATGCTGCCCCCGTTGTCACCTCGCGGGCCAGATCCGCACCCTGCATGTCGGGCACGGCCGCAACGTGCGAGCGCAGTTCCGCTTCGGTCATGTCTTCGGTCGTGATGTAGCCGCGCATCGCACCGGTTGAGCGCAGGCGGCGCGTGAGCATGCGCGTGTCGATGCCGTCGATGGCCACGATGTTGTTGCGCGCCAGATAGTCGGCGAGCGAGGCTTCCGCACGGTAGTTGCTGTGCACCTCGCTGTATTCACGCACGAGAAATCCGCGTACCCAGGGACGCGAGGATTCCACATCCTCGTCATTGACTCCGACATTTCCCATCATCGGCGAGGTCATGGTGACGATCTGCCCGCAGTAGGAGGGATCGGTGAGAATTTCCTGGTATCCGCTCATCGCGGTGTTGAAGCAGACTTCGCCGCCGGTGGAACCCCGCGCGCCGAAGCCACGGCCGGTGAGCAGCGTGCCGTCTTCAAGAATCAGAGTGGCCTTCATGTATGGGAGATCTTTCTGTCGCTGTTATTTGAGGATGGTCATCGTGCGCGTCAGGCGTCCCGCCGACGTGGTCAGATGGTAGAAGTACACGCCCGCCGGAAGCTGCTGCGCATCGAACACTTCCGCATGGGCGCCGGCTCCGCGTACGCCGTCGACGAGCACTGCGACGTCGTTGCCGCGCATGTCGGTCACGACCAGACGCACCTGCCGGGTCTCGGGATGCTGCCAGCGGATGACGGTCGAGGGATTGAAGGGATTCGGATAGTTCTGCTCGAGGGTGAGGGATGTCGGCGTCGCATCGTCGAGGGCAAGGCGTACGTCGGGACTGTAGGCAGTGCTGCCATCGGCGTCGATCTGCCGCAACCGGTAGGTCACGGCCGCGGCTCCCTGCGGAAGCTGCGTGTCGAGCCAGGTGTAGCTGCCACCCGCCTGCTGCGAACCGGTGCTCGGCACATAGCCGATTTCATGCCAGCCTGTTTCGCCTGTACGCTCGGTGGCGCGGCGCTCGATGGCGAATCCCACGCTGCCTGCCTCCCATGCCGTGCGCCAGGTCAGCCGCGCGTCGGCGCCATGCCGCTCGGCCGCGAAACTCGTGAACTGCACGGGCACGATCACATCGAGACTGTAGACGCTGCGGCCATGCGTTGCGGCGTACAGGGTGCCGGTCGCGCGCTGCATTTCCAGATCGGCGACGACGACCTTCGGCATGCCCTGCGAGACGATGCTCCATGTCGAGCCGCCGTTCGTGGTCACATACACGCCGAGATCCGTGCCGGCAAAGATCATGTCGGGATCCCATGGATTGACTTCGATCGCGCTGACGGGCAGCGCTGCCAGCGACGAGGAGATGCCTGCCCATGTGGCGCCTCCGTTCGTGGTCCTGAATACGTTCGGGGTCGAGTAGCCGGAGAAGCTCGCAAACCAGATGCTGTCGTTCGTGGGGTGCGGCTGTATGTCGGTGCACACGCGGGTGGGCAGTCCGGATTGGGAGTTCGTCCACGACGCCCCGCCATTGACCGAGCGCCAGATGCGTCCGTTCCGGTAGCCGACGAACATGTGATTGCCGTTGCGGGGATTGATCGCGATGTAGTTGATCGACGAGGCGGAATCCATGTTGCCGTGAAAGGGCACCCAGAGCGTGCCGCGGTTCGTCGTCTTGTAGAGCTGCTTGGTCGTCGCGGTGAACAGCACGGTTGGCGTGGTGGGGTGGATCGCGACCGGTGTGCTCCAGAGGCCGCTGCCGTACAATCCCGTGTTGATGCCGGAATAGGAGGCGCCGCCGTTCGTCGACCGGTAGTGGTAGCCGTTCTGCGATTCGGTGTAGATGTAGTTGGCGTTTGTAGGATCGAAGACGACGTAGAATCCGTCACCGCCCGTGCTCTTCGACCAGTTGCCCGTCCCGGTCTTGCGATCCCATGACCCGTTGTCCTGCGTGCCGCCGCCCATGCGCGTGGGATCGAGGGTGGAAATCCCCATTTCGTAGAACTGCGTGATCGGCAGGTTCGCGTTGAGACTCGCGTAGGTGAGACCCGCATTCGTCGAGCGATAGATGCCGCCGTCGTTGCCTTCGTAACAAATGGCCGGATGCGACAGGGAGAATTCGTGCGCATGATGATCGACATGGAGTCCGCTGATCGACGTCCAGCTCGTGCCGCTGTTCACCGTGCGGTAGATGCCGACGCCGCCGATGGTGACGATGGCGGGATTCTGGGGATCGACGGCGAGCTCGCAGAGATACCAGCCGTAGGTCGAGAAGAAGTTCGGGGTCGAGGCGTTGTTGATCCGCGACCATGTCGCACCGTCGTTCGTCGATTTGATCACGGCCTTCAGATTGCTCGATCCTTTTCCGGAGACGATCACGCCATAGAGCGTCGACGGCTGCGCGCGGCAGAGATCGAGCGCCATGCGTCCGACACTGTCGCTCGGCACGCCGATGGACAGCTGCGTCCACGTCGCCCCACTGTTCGTGCTCTTGAAGACCCCCGCGGTCTGCTTGACCGCATACATGATGTCGGGATTGGTCGGGTGCAGCACGAGATCGAAGATCAACCCACTGAGCACCGACACCCAGTTCGCACCCTTGTTCGTCGTGCGGTAGAGTCCCTGCCGCGATGCACAGAGCACGATGCTGTCGTTGGCCAGATGCACGCGCAGCTTGGCGATGTTCTTCGCCGCCGTGCACATCGGCGAGCTCCACGTCGCACCTGCATCCGTCGAACGCACGATGCCGATGCCCGGGTAGGAATCCGCGCTGCCATTGGCCTCACCCGTGCCGACCCAGATCACGTTCGGGTCGTGGGGACTCACCTCGATCGCACCCATCGCCATGGTGGCGAGATTCTCGGCGATCGGCACGAAATCGGCACCCGCATTCGTCGATTTCCACACGCCTCCGCTCGCTGCCGTGAAGTAGACGATGTCAGGATTTGTCGGATGGATGGCTATGCCCGTCACGCGTCCCCCGGCGTTGACCGGTCCCACCAGCGACCATGACAGGGCGGTCGTGCCACCCGCCTTCGACAGTGCGGAAGCCGGCTGCCAGACGTTCATGCTCTGGGACTGTTCCCACGCGCGATACTGTGCGTCTTCAGGGATCTCGGTGCCCGGCCAGACGCGCAGGTCCCGGAAATGTTTGAAGCGCGATCGGATCGACTCCTCGCCATCCTTGAACAGGATGCTGACAGGATCGGGACGCGTGATGTCGAATTGCTGGGCGCTGGTCGTGGAAATGGAAATGAGGATCAACAGGGTGAGGGCGGCTGCGGAACTGGAACCAAGGTGCATCGATCGCTGCATGCTTAGTGGCGGGGAAGGGGATCAAACGTGTGCGTCATACCGGTACATCATTCAAAGGTACGAAACGCGGAAGATTCCATCCATGGAATATGATGATCAAAAACGCGCGGCTGTGCAGGAATTGCACGCAGGCGGGGAGAGCGCTCGCGGGACATCCTACTTCCTTTTCTCCGGAAGAGTTTCTTCGGTGCTGCGCTGCTGCACCCAGTCGATCACGAGCCGACGCTTCCCATCGGTGACGGCGAGGATACCGCTGCCACGTTTCGATGACAACCAGGGACTGTCGAACAGCATGTCGATGTCGTGTGCAACGGGGCGGCCGTTGACGGACATCCCCCTGCCGAACGTACACTCGATCTTCTCTCCATCGAGGGTCGTGAAGCGAATGCGGCCTTCGCTGCGGAAGGCGCTCGTATCGACGGCGATCTTGCGCACGCGGTCGCGGAACCGGGTGTATGCGCCTGCGGTGTTGCGTCCGTGCGCGAAGGCGATGATGCCATTGCGTCCCGCACTCGAAAAGAAGGTGCGCGCGGGTCCCTGCGTGAAGAACTGCCCGGGTCGCAGGGGGAAGGCGGCAAGGTACACGTCGCCGGCATCGATCGTGATCCACCCGCTTTTCACCGAATCGATGTCGAAGGACGCGACATCGAGGGGGAAGTATCCGACGATGGCAGGGAAGGATTTGATCGCGGGCACGTCGTAGAGGGCGACGATGGTGTTCCTGTGCTGATGCACGTCTTCGAAGGGCGAACCGCCGGTGACTTTCGTGATGGTCTTGAAGTAGGGATCCGCCGCGGCGACGCTGCGCAGCGCGCGTTCGGGCGCATGGGGCAGGAATTGTGCGGCAGCGGCGGCTTCCGCATAGGGATGCATTGTGAACAGGGTACTGCTCTGTGTGTCGGAACTCCAGGTGACGTCCCACGTGTGCTGTTCGCGCAGTTGGACGAGTCCACCCTGCATCGATCCCACCATGTAGAGCGGGTGGATCCAGGTCTGCTTGAAGACGGGGCGCACGGCGACGCTGTCGCCACGGATGCGACGTGCGCTGCGCTTGACTTCTCGCGCGAGGAAGGGCTGGTTCTTCATCGTGGCCAGTTCGATGAGGAGGGGGTGGGGACGGTAGTCGCTCAGTGCGGCGTAGTACTGTTCGCGGGCGTAGAGCTGGGGACCGTCGCCGACGTAGAGCCATGCCAGTGCCGACATTTCCGATCCGAGGGGCTGCAGGGCGCTGAACATTTCCTCACGGGAGTGCGCACCGCCGAACTGTCCGCCCTGATATTCGTGGAAGGCGTCGGCAAAGAGCCAGTGCAGCATGAGTTCGGCGCGCGTGCGCAGCGAGGCTTCCGCTGCGAACTGGCGGAGCAGCAACATCGACGTGAAGAAGAGCGAGCCGTAGGTGGGGGAGTCGAATTCCGCCTGTCCTTCGCGCACGGTGACATCCATCCATTCCATCAGCATCGTGCGGGCGGCGGCGATGTTCTCTTCGGTGCTGCGTCCGTTGAACCAGCGCTGATCACGTGGGAAGCGTTCGGCCGAGAGGAGCAGCGAGGTGTTGAAGATGACGTGGTCGTGTTCGGCTTCGAGCACGACGGGAGCGTAGGACCAGATGTCGCGTATGCGCTGCTGCAGGCTGTCGGAAATGCGCGTGCCTGCGTGGAGCATGGTCGCGGTCATGCGGAAGCGATCGATGGGATTGATCGATGCCATCGAGAGGAGCTGGCCCAGCATCGAGGTCCCGGCATCGCGGGTGCGGGGATCCATCATCTTCGCGAGTGCGGCTGTGTAATCGGTGCCGACATCGCCGTGCGTGAAGAAGGTGATGATGGAATCCGTGCGGGCGGAGATGGGAATCGGGGCACCGGCCTGTTGTGCCGAAGACATGTGCGGAGTGACGGCAAGCAGCAGGATGATGGCGGCAAGGGGGAGCATGCGGACAGTCATCATGTCATCGCTCCGAGAAGAAGCGTATCGCGCTGACGTAGCCGAGCCGCACGTTGGAATTGGACCAGCTGCCCGCCCCGTCGAAAGAGATGTAGGCGCCACTGCCACTGCCCGCGAGGGCGATGGAAGGATTGGCGGGATCGAAGCCGAGCGATGTGAGCTGAAGGTTCGAAAGTCCGCCGTTCGCATAGGCCCATGTGACTCCGGCATCGGTGCTGCGCATGACGCCGTGCTGGGCGATGGCGACGAGCCGGGTGGCGGGATCGGTGGGATGGAAGGCGTAGGCGGTGATGTTCGGTGAGGGCAGTCCGCGCTGCGCGTCGTTCCATGTACGGCCTGCATCGGTCGACAGCGAGAGTCCCTGTGATTCGGTGAGCGCGACGATGGTCTTCGGATCGACGGGACTTTGAACGAGTGTGCGAATGGCGATGGATGGAAGTCCGCGCGGCTGCCAATCGCCACCGTCCTTCGAGCGTGCGAACACGCCGGCACCTGTCGAGGCGAGCAGCGCGTCTTCTGTGTGCATGAGGCAGGTGACATAGGTCCCGTCGAGCGCCGGGAGGCCGGTGCTGTGCGTCACCCAGCTCTGCCCTTCATTCGCGGAGTGATAGACGCCCGTGACGGTGCCGATCCAGACACCGTCAGACAATGGGAGCACGGAAAGGACAGCGCCCATGCTCCCGTCCGTGCACTGCTTCCAGGTGCTGCCACGGTCCGCACTGACAAACAACCCGGCATCGGTAGCAAGGTAATGATGTGATCCTGTCATGCTCCGGGCGATGTCATTCGTCGTGCTTGTGAGCAATCCGGACTGCTTCCAGCTGGTTCCGCCGTCCATGCTCCATGCGGAGCCGGGGTATGCGGGGTACATGCCTGCCCGCATTTCCGCGAGCGGTGCCTCGTACATGCAGAGGACGATGGTGCTGTTCTTTGCTTGCTGCGCGACGAGACCCTGCATGAAACAAAGCAGGCAAGTGATTGCTAGGCAGAACGTTACAGTCGTTGAACGAAGCGACATATCAATATTCCTCACTGTCGACCCGCTGAATGTCCGCACCGATGTTCCTGAGCTTGAGTTCGATGGATTCGTATCCGCGGTCGATGTGGTAGACACGCAGCACTTCGGTCTGTCCCTGCGCGACGAGTCCGGCGATTATCAAGGATGCACTCGCCCGCAGATCTGTCGACATGACCTTCGCACCTTTGAGACGCGGCACGCCATGCACGATGGCCGTATTGCCGCTGACCTCGATCGATGCTCCCAGACGCTGGAGTTCGGGAACGTGGCTGAATCGGTCGTGGTAAATGGTATCCGTGATGGTTGAGGATCCCTGTGCAACGCTCATCAGTGAAATCCACTGTGCCTGCATGTCGGTGGGGAAGCCGGGGTAGATGGCCGTGGTGACGTGCGCTGCTGTGGGAGCACCATCGCTGGTGATCGTGATGGTGGACTCCGTCTGTGCGATTTCGCACCCGATGTCCGTGAGCTTGTCGAGGACGGAGGCAAGATGCGTTGCATTGACGTTCTCCAGAGTCACCGAGCCACCTGCGGCGGCGACCGCGGTCAGGAATGTCCCTGCTTCGATGCGATCGGGAATATTGTGATCATCAGCGGGCTGGAGTTCGTCGACACCCTCGATGATGAGTTGTGCGGTGCCGATGCCGTCGATGTGTGCGCCCATCGAGGTCAAATAGCTGGCCAGCTGGGTGATCTCAGGCTCGATGGCGGCATTGCGCAGCACGGTGGTGCCGCGGGCAAGCACAGCCGCCATGAGTGCGTTGCCCGTTGCGCCGACGCTTGAGACGTCGAAGTTGATCGTGGCTCCCTTCAGTCGCGTGGCCCGAGCGACTACGTAGCCTTCGGTCAGTTCGATTTCGGCACCGAGCTTCTGCATGGCATGCAGATGCAGATCGACGGGACGCGGTCCCCACGCGCACCCACCGGGATACGATACTTTCGCATGACCGAAGCGGCCGAGCAAGGGACCGAGCACATAAAAAGACGCCCGCATCTTTTTGACGAGTTCGTAGGGTGCTTCATGGCTCGTGATCGCACTCGTATCCAGCTCGAGCATCGTGCCGGGATGCCGCACGGTCACACCGAGCTGTTCGAGCAGGCTCGACATCGTGCTGATGTCGCGCAGCCGGGGTGTATTGTGCAGTCGGCAGACGCCACCGGCGAGCAACGTGGCTGGCATGATCGCGAGCGTCGCGTTCTTTGCGCCGGAGATCGGAACGGTGCCGCTGAGACGATTGCCGCCTCGGATGATGAACTTGTCCATTGCCTGTGCAGGAACTGTGTTACGAACAGTGCAGCCTGAAACTTAGTGCTTTCACGCGATGCCATGCAATGCATGCCGGCTTGCAGCCCCACTTCGATTTCTCTATTTTTTCGGGACGTTCGCACACACACCATTCCTCCAGTGACATATGTCGTCCTACGGCCGCTATTTCATGGCAGCGCTCACCTCGGTCCCGAATATCGTGGTGTTCTCCCTGCTTGCCGTTGTCAGTCTTGTTTCGATGAACCCCCTTCCGATTCTGCTCGCACTTGTTGCCGAGGCCGCCTGGCTCGGCGTGGCACCCGTGCTGCCCGCGTTCCGCAACAGTGTGGATGCCACGACAGCCCGCCACAAGGAGATCGATCGGAAGAATGAGGCCGTGGCGATTGTCGACCAGCTTCCAGCCGCTGCACAGCATCGGTACCGCCGCCTCGAGGCGATGGTCGACGAAGTGCGCTCGAATTACGAGAAGATCGGCGGCAACAGCCGCATTCTGCTCGATCAGATCGGGGGACAGATGGAGTCCCTGCTGCCGCGGTATCTGGACATGCTCCGAGCGGCATCCGCGTTCGATGCCACGCTGGCCGGCGCCGACGAGCATGATCTCGAGGCACGCATCGCCGCACTGGATCTGGAGATTGCCGGTGCCGATGCACGCGTGGCGGAGATCAAGGAGCGGCAGCGGGGCATTCTCGAAAAGCGTCGGGACACCCTTGTGCGGGCCCGCAAGGATACGGAGGTGTTGCATGCCCAACTCGAAGCCTTCGAAGATCTGGCGCGTCTGCTCAAGGAGCAGTCGCTCACCATGCGCGATCCCACCGCAGCGAGCGCGCAGATCGATGCTCTCGTATCGGGCATCGATGTGACCGAGCAGACGGTGCATGAACTTGAATCCAACTACGCCGAACTCTTCGACCGTGAACTCGCGTCCTCGCAGAAGAACATCGGCTCCTGACCTCCACCGCACAGCGATTCCATCAGCGATTCCATGACAGAAGACCAGAAGAAGCACCTGGCCGACATGCGCCAGAAGGCGCAGCTCGGCGGCGGTAAGGACCGCATCAAGGCCCAGCACGACAAGGGCAAGCTCACCGCGCGTGAGCGTCTCGAGGTGCTGCTCGATCGCGGCAGCTTTCAGGAAATCGACATGTTCGTCAAACACCGCTCCCATGATTTCGGGCTCGGAAGGCAGCACTATCTCGGCGACGGTGTCGTGACGGGATCGGGTACGATCGATGGTCGACTGGTGTTCGTGTTCAGTCAGGACTTCACCGTCTTCGGAGGTTCGCTCTCCGAAACCCATGCCGAAAAAATCTGCAAGATCATGGACATGGCCATGAAGGTCGGTGCACCTGTCATCGGCCTCAACGACTCCGGTGGCGCACGCATTCAGGAGGGTGTGGTCTCACTCGGTGGATACGCCGACATCTTCCTGCGCAACACGCTCGCATCGGGCGTCGTGCCGCAGATCAGCGCCATCCTCGGTCCCTGCGCCGGCGGTGCGGTCTATTCGCCCGCGATCACGGATTTCGTGTTCATGGCCGATCAGACCAGCTACATGTTCGTCACGGGACCCAATGTCGTCAAGACTGTCACGCACGAGCATGTCACTTCCGAGGAGCTCGGCGGAGCCATGACGCACGCGAGCAAGAGCGGTGTCGCGCACTTCGTGCTGGAACACGAGCCGCGCGTGCTGCTCGAGATCAGGCGCCTTGTCGGCTTCCTGCCCTCGAACAACGTCGATGATCCGCCGCGCCGTATCACGAGCGACGACCGGGAGCGCCGCGACGCATCCCTCGACGAGCTGATTCCCGACAATCCCAACAAGCCCTACGACATGAAGGACGTCATCACCCGCGTGGTCGACGATGGCGACTTCATGGAAGTGCACGAGAACTATGCCGCCAACATCCTCGTGGGTTTTGCGCGTCTTGACGGGCGGCCCGTCGGCATCGTCGCCAATCAGCCCGCTGTGCTCGCCGGTGTGCTCGACATCGATGCGTCGGTCAAGGCGGCGCGCTTCGTCCGCTTCTGCGACTGCTTCAACATCCCCCTGATCGTGTTTGAGGATGTGCCGGGATTCCTACCCGGGACGGATCAGGAATGGCGCGGCATCATACGCCATGGGGCGAAACTCCTCTACGCCTTTGCGGAAGCCACCGTGCCGAAGATCACGGTCATCACCCGTAAGGCCTACGGCGGGGCCTACGATGTCATGAACTCCAAGCACATTCGAGGGGACTTCAACTTCGCCTGGCCTTCCGCCGAGATTGCGGTCATGGGACCCAAGGGTGCCGTCGAGATCATCTTCAAGAAGGAAATCGCATCCGCACCCGATCCCGATGCGGCACTCGAGCAGCAGATCGAGGAATACCGTGAGAAGTTCGCGAACCCGTACATCGCCGCCGAGCGCGGCTACATCGACGACGTGATCGTTCCGTCGGAAACCCGCCCGAAACTCATCCGCGCCCTCGAAATCCTCGAACACAAGGTCGACACGAATCCCCGCCGCAAGCACGGCAACATTCCCCTCTGAGCAGCCGCGCGCGCTGCGCGAATCTACGGCAGCACGGTGATGCGCTGCATCCGCTGCACGACGCGGCCGCTATTGGCAGCGTCGTGCACGAGCAGGCGCAGGTGATACACGCCGGCAGGCAACGCGTGCGAGGGCGGAAGCACCGCGCTGTGCCGCCCGCCAACCATGCTGCCTGCGGCGAGTATGGCGACGCGTCGTCCGAGTGCGTCGTGCACGGCGAGGTCAACCGTGTGCACACCGCGCTCTGGAAGCGTGAAGCCGACGACGGCGCCGTCGCCTGCACGCACGGGATGCGGGTATGCACCGTCGAGCGTGAGGTCGGTCGCAACCGCATCGAGCAGGGCCGCCGAGGTCACGATCGGAAACATCGCGCTGTCGGCGAGCAGGAAGGCACGACTCTGTCCCGCCTGCAGCGCGAATGACAGGCGCGCGAGATCCGCGCCACGCACGGCCCAGGTCGTGTCGCAGAGCAGGTCGTTGAGGTAGTAGATGCGCTGGGGATCGAGTGCATTCGAGAGCATCAGATCCGAAGCTCCGATGTTCAGCTGCACCTCGCTCGCGGTCGTGCGGAAGCTCGCCGCGCAGATGATGTTCGCGTCGGTCGAGGGACGCAGGTACGCGTACACGGCGCTCGTCGCGTGCTGCAGCTGGCGGATGCGCGGTGAGCGCAGTGCCGGCTGCTCGCGCCGCACGCGTGCCAGCCGCGTGTACCAGGGCAGCAGCAGCGTGCGATCGGCGTTGTTGAAGTCAATCGTGTTGCGACGACCCTTCCAGCCGACCTCCTGTCCGGCGTAGAGCATCGGCATACCGGGTGCCGTGAACATCACCGCGGCCGCGCTCATCGTGCGCGCAACGCTCGAGGTGAACACCTGCGCGATGCGGTCTTCGTCGTGATTCTCCAGAAAGCGCATGTACGAGGCGTGCGTGCCCGTGTGAAAATTGTAGTCGAGGTTCGGAGAGTAGTTCGATGTGCGCGCGTGCAGGTTGCCGACATCGCCCGCGTTCATCGTCGTCTTCATCTGCCCGAACCAGCTCCAGTCGTAGGCCGCGTCACAGGCACCCCCGCCGTCGGCGTAGTTCACTTCGCTGCCGGGACCCGTCCCATCGGTCTCACCCAGAATCAGCGCCTCGGGTTTGATCCGCTTCATCTCTTCGCGGAAAGGTCGCCACCAGGTCTTCTCGCCGTAGCGGTTCTGCGGACCCCAGTACACGTCGAGCCGGTATCCGTCGGCGCGCATGTCGCGCAACCAGTAGCGGAACACGTCGAGCATCTCCTCGCGCGCACCGCGCGATTCGTAATTGATGTTCGCGAGACTCCAGTTCGTGTAGCGCGCGTAGAGCGGATACCCGTTGACGCTGAGCACGGACTGTCCCAGTCCGCGATCGCCCCCGAGCACGCGTGTCTCGATGAAACCGCGGTAGATGCTGTAGTCCTTCCACAGCGAAATGTCCTTCACCCACGGATGCTCACCCGACGTATGGTTCGGCGTCATGTCGACGATCACGCGCAGACCTTGCGCATGTGCCGCATCCATCAGCCGCAGGAAGTCCGCATTCGTGCCGAGCGACTCGTCGACCGTGTAGAAGTCGACGATGTTGTAGCCGCCGTTCATGTCGTTGATCGCACCGGGATTGTCCATCACCGGCGTCAGCCACAGCACCGTCACGCCGAGGTCCCGCAGGTACGGCAGCCGGTCGATGATGCCCTGCAGCGTGCCCGACGGTGAGAACGCGGGTGGGAAGATCTCATAGACGATCGCATCCTTCACCCACTGCGGGTTGTCGTTGAGGGATGCCATCTCCGACGTCGCATCGTCGTGCACACGGAAGAATCCGCGCACGACGCCCGTCCGTTGGGAAGCATCCGTCGCCTCGAGCCGCATGAAATATTCGCCCGGCTGTGGTGAGGCGAACGAAATCGCCGCACCGCTCTGCGCGATCGCGAGTGGGAAGGGATTCAGGCTGTCTTCCGAATACCACATGTACGTGAGCGCATCGCCATCGGGATCGGTGCTCGCGAAGGCGTTGAGGTCGATGCGGTTCGGTGTCGAACCGAATTGGATCACAGGACGCGGGGTGTGGTCCACGATGCGATGTAGCACGATCGGGTCCGTCGTGATCGGCTTCCCCTCGCGCTCGCCGGCAGCACGCAGGTGGTTGTCGCCCTCGCCGAGCGCAACCTCCGCGCTGAACGTCGAGCCATTGAAGGTCACGGGCCAGAGACGTCCTCCTTCCCCCTGTATCACGATGCCGGTGATTGCCTGGGAGGTGGTGCTGCCGTGCACGGTCACCACGGAGTCGTGGACGCGGGCGTTGCTGCGCGTGAGCCATTGCAGGGGAGAGCCCTTGACGGTGATGCGTGTGGAGTCGCGAGAGCTCGCACCGCTGCTCTCGTAGCCCAGCACGGTGATGA
>JAEYUG010000008.1 GCA_023432805.1 Bacteroidota bacterium
AATGGTACGTCTGGCACGCACGATCCAACGGCACTGGCACGGGATCCTTCGGTATGCGACATCGAAGCTGAATAATGGCGTTGTAGAAGGAATCAACAGCAAGATCCAACTGGCGCGGGCACGGGCGCGAGGCTATCGATCCGTACGCAATTACATCGCCATGATCTATCTCGTCGCCGGCAAGCTCGAATTTGACTTACCCACTTGAAATAGCGAAGAACCAGACATTTCTTAGTGCCGGCGTAATCGACAAGCCAGCTGGTCGACGATACATGAGTCTATACAACACGAAAGTGAATCGACGCGCTTTCGCGATGCAGACATGGCCCGCCCTCACCCCACCCGAAAGACCTTCATCACCTCGTCGCCGAGGTGGTTGATGACCTTGACGGCGATGCGGCCGGAGGATGGCGACGGGAAGGGCCGGGAGGTGTCGCTGTGCAGGGTCTCCCACGCGTCGGCATTGATCTCGGCGCGCAGTGTGGTCTTGAGCGCCTTGTAGGGATCGTTCTGACCGAGGAAGTAGGCATGCCGTACGAAAAAGCTCTCACCGTTGTAGTCGCTGTCGATGAACCAGCAGGCAATGCCGTCGGAGCTGTCGCTGCGTACTTCGCCCGTGGTCGGATCGAAGACATCCACACCATTCACCCGCACACGCAGCGTGTCACGTGGCGCTCCGGGAGAACCGTCATCGTCACCATCGTTCATGATGTCGATGTCGGGTTCTCCGAAGATGACGAAGAGATTCCCTGTGCGACTCTTTTTGAGATCATCGGCCATGTGCAGATCTGCGTTCATCCGCGCCTTGAGTACTGGGATGCGCCCGAGCTTGTTGAATTCGCCGGCAAGTGGTTCGTAGTTGAATGCACATGCAATAAGCACGTCGAAACCGGCCTCGCCCGCCTCACGTGCGGCATCCACAAGATCGGGTCGCGATACCGTGCCGAACTCCGGACCTATGAAGATGCCTGCCCGCTTCTCCTTCTCCCCTTCGACGTAGCGGCCCTCTGCGCAGATGAACGCGCCGGGCCAGCCGTGCAGTGATGTGAAGGAAATCCGGTCATCCTTGTGGGCCTGTTGCACGCCGGCAACCTTCAGGTTTTCGAGGATCATGTGCACGAAGCTCTGGCCGGGACCATACTCCACCGTCGTGCTCTTCACCGTCATCGGATCGATCAACTCGTCATCTTCGTCCACAGCCAGCACACGGTGGGGACTCAGACTCTCGACGGTGAAGGGTCCTGCGACACGCACCTTCTTCTTGTCCTCATACGGTTTGTCATAGAGGAATTCGTATTCCGCCTTTGCTGCGATCGAGGCATCGATCGCCTGCTGACGTGCGATGCGCGCACTCCAGAAGGAAGCCAGCGGTTCCTGCGCCGCGGCGGGCCAGTCCTTCGGAGCCTCGCGTGGAACCTCCCACTCGACGAGGGCGAACGCAGGAACCACTTCGCCGCTCGGCATTGTGAACACTGCCTTCTCCGCCGCATCGAACTTCACGTCCTTGCCCTGCCTGCCTCCCGTGGTAACACGATACGGCGTCTTGTGCCCGCGCAGGACCGCGTTGAGTTCCGCGAGTGCATCCAGCACCATCGGCTGGTGCTCGTCATAGAGGACGTCGATTTCCGCATTGTTGGCGATGGATTTGAGCGTGATGTGCGGCACGCGCTCATACACGAAGCCGTGGCGGATGTTGCTGTACGTGGGCTTCGGCACAAAGGCACGACCGCTGACCTCGGCTTCCTTCCGAAGCCCCTCTGCGGAATCTGCCAGAAGATACAACGGGTACCGCGCGCCCATGATGCGCGCACGTGCCAGTGCCAACGCCACGCGGGATGTATCGATCGTGATCCAGCGCCTCCCCCACTGCTCGGCCACAAACGCCGTCGTACCGGATCCGCAAGTGGGATCGAGCACGAGATCACCGGGATCGGTGGTCATGAGGAGACAACGAGCGACAACTTTTGGGCTTGTCTCAACTACATATCGTCTTGGTTCATGAAAGCTACCTACAATCGTATCGGTCCAAGTATTGGTAATCTCTGTAACCGGGAAATCGCGGTTATAACGCTTATATCGCAGACTATTTGTTGCAGCAAACAATCGCTCAGCCTTGCTTGCACGAGCTAATCCAACTCTCTGTGTTTTCCAGTGTCTATTTGAACCCGGATACCATTTTTGTCCTTGATATTCGTAATCAAATGTCGAAGCACCTGATCCAGCTGATGCCAAATCACGTGATTCGAATGTGTCTTCATCACTGAATTCCCGATAGTTATAGTTTTTCCTAAATTTCATCCCTTCAATATGCTTTGCGTAGAGCAGAACATGGTCGAATAGATTTGGCAAATAATCGGCAGTTGTATAACTAGTTTTTTGTATCGCTATGGTGCTCACAAAGTTGTCCTCGCCGAACACCTCATCCATCACGGTTCTTACCCGATGGACATTCTCATCCCCGATTTGCACAAATATCGACCCTGATTCGGTGAGGAGGTCCCGGGCGACGGTGAGGCGGTCACGGAGGTAGGTGAGATAGCTGTGAATGCCATCGCGCCATGTATCGCGGAAGGCCTTCACCTGCTCTGGTTCACGCGTGATGTGATCGGCCTTCCCATCCTTCACGTCGCGGCTGGTGGTGGACCACTGGAAGTTGCTGTTGAACTTGATACCGTAGGGCGGATCGAAGTAGATGCACTGCACCTTCCCGCGGAGCCCTTCCCGCTCTGCCAGCGAGGCCATCACCTGCAAGGAGTCTCCGAGGATCATGCGGTTGGACCAGTTCTGATCGTGCCGGTAGAACTCGGTCTTGTCCACGCCCTCGGGGATGCCGTTGAAATCGGCGAAGAGTTCCAGGTTCGCACCGACCGCCTCCTTCTCCGTTCTGCGCGACGCGTGCAGCAGGTCGTCGATCAGCACCTTCGGATGCACCTTTTCCTGTATGTACAGCGGCGGGGCCTGCACGACGAGATCGCTCCAGTCCTGCGCATCCTTCCCACGCCAGACGAGCTGCGGATCGAGATCGGTGTTGCGCGCATAGCGCACCACATGCGGGGCGTCCTGACCCTTCTCCATCACCGCCTGATGTTCTGCAGTCGGTATGTTCTTCCGCTTCTCACCGGTGTGTCTGATCGCATCGACGGTTTTCCTCGTGGCGGGATTCTTCGCCATGTCTACCTCTCCTGCTCTGTCTGTGTTGCATCGTCCAGCACTTCCCAGTTGCCGCCCTTGGCAGGACCGATGCGCCGTATGCTGCCATTCAACCTCAGAATCCGGATCTGATTCTCAACGGCTGTTCTGCTCACGCCCAGGACCTCTGCAAGTTGATTCGCTGAGACCCGAGGATTCTTGATCATTGCTCGAATGATCGCAGCACGGGTTTCACCCAACTTTTCACCCAACTTATCACCTAACTTATCACCCAACTTCTCATCACCCCCTTCACCCAGTCGTGCGTGCCGAGTCGCAGAGATCGCGAATTCAATCCACAAACCTGAGAGATCCGATCGAATCGACGGTGCCGGCACACCATGCTCGGCGCACGCTTGAAGAATCTTCTCAATCCCCCGCCCCCACGATTCGATGAGGCCCGCTCTGAAAAAGGCATTGGCGATATCGGGATTGAATGGTTTGGATGGATGTTTTTCCATGAGCCGTTGCACCGACCAGCCTTGTG
Organism: Bacteroidota bacterium; assembly: GCA_023432805.1. Classification (GTDB taxonomy): domain Bacteria; phylum Bacteroidota; class Ignavibacteria; order SZUA-365; family SZUA-365; genus JAEYUG01. Next base: position 3,677 of record JAEYUG010000008.1, read on the forward strand.
GCAACTGGCCTTCGTTCCACACGATGAGCTTGTTCTCGTAGACACTGATCTGAATCGGGGCACCTCCTGCATAGTCCTTGTGTGCAATGGCATTCATCAGCGCCTCTCTGAGCGCTTCCACTGGCAAGGGATACCGTTCGATGCGCTGCAAACCATGATAGGTGATGGTTGCCTTCAGGTATTTTGAGAGCAGCAACTCCATGACTGTCTCTACCTGATGAAAGAGATTCCCCTGTACTTCATCATGATAAAGGAGTTCGCTGTCTCCTTCGAAGGCGCCGATCTTCACCGAAGCACCTGTCACAAATCTCTGAGGATCCGGATGAAATAACAGGAGAGCTGACCGCTTGAGATACTGCTGCTCTGTCAAATGGAGTTTGTCGAGCAGCTGATCGTCTCCCTCATCGAGCAACGTGTCTGTCAGCCTTTTACTCTGCTTTGCTCGCTGCCGGAACGAACGAATCGTAGTAGCATCGAGATCGGTGAACGACACATTCGGCACCGGCACACCATCCCAGTGCTTGCCCTGCTTCTGAAGCAGGAAGCGATCCAACGCCGCACCCTTCAATTCCTGCTTTGTGCTGCCACTTCGATAATGATACTGCCCTTTGTAACTGATGGGGTACGGATACGCATCGACACGTATCTCAACCAACTTCCTCTTTTTAACCGTACGAAGATGTACATCCACCATGATGCCGAGAACATCACGCACCTTGTTGGGGATGTCTTCGAGCAGCTTTATTGCGTCGATGACACCGACAACCTTGCCATCATTGTCCCGCCCGATCACGAGCGTCCCACCATCTGCATTCGCAAATCCACAGATCCACTTGAGATACTCATCTCGCCAGGATTCCTTCCACTCCAGCGCCTGATGTTCATTGCCATTGTCAGCGCGTGTCATGCGTGCACCTTCCCCACCACATTGATGAAGTCGGCTTCCATCGTGAACATGTCGGTGAACTCGGCGAAGGACCAGCGGCCGAAAGTACCGAGATTGTTCACACCGGGAATCCAGTAGGTATCCATCGTGGCCTTCTTCTCCTTGGCATCCTCGCCGCGGTAGCCCTTGATTTCTACCACGAGATGCAACGGGTCGTCGGCACCGTGGCCGTCATCAACGAGCACGATGAAGTCGGGCCGATAGCGCCGTGTCTCCGATCCGAAACGATACGGGACCTCGAATCCCAGTGCGTGGTTCTTCGTGTAGGCCAGCACCTTCGGATGTGCCTCGGCCACACGGCAGAATTCACCCTCCCAGTCGCTGTCGAGCACGACCCAGTTGACATGGTTTTTCGGAGGTGGTCCTCCGGTATTCCAGCGTTGCGTCCGTGTCGTCGAAAACCGTACATGGGCGGTCGATCCCTCGGGATTGTACGGATCGAGGAGTGCCTTGACCGGCCTCGTTCCCTCAAAGGCGTTCGTGATGGCGCCGGTAATGCGGTTGCAGGCCATGTCGGCGAGCTGCCGGTGAAGCAGTTGAGCGGGATAGGTGCCCCCGGTGCAATGGAGGTGTGTATCGAGCCATTCGGCCGTGATGCGCTTGAGCTGGCCGAACAGATGCAGCTTCGGTTGCTCGCCAGGATCACGGAACTTCGAATACAACAGGTGCCTCGCGAGTTCGAACCGCACGGTCGCGATGCGCACCTGATCGAGACGCGTGACATCGAGATCGACCGTTTCACCGATGATGCCGGCGTTTTGCACGTGTGTCGGTCCGACCATCTCGGGCGTCAGTTCGAGGGCATGATCGGCTGTGAATCGCGCTGCCAGTTTTTCCTCTGGCAGTTCCGTACGATATCCCTCGATGCGGGGAAAGCGGATCTCGAGGTGGTCCCGATCGGGGCGTACGGCATGCACCTGAATCACCGGTCGAACGAGCTGGGGTTTCGACTCGATGGGCTGCGTGGCGAAATTGAAGGGGACGCCGAAGATGTCGGCATACTCGGGTTCGAGCAGCTTCTCACCGTTGAGTTCATAGGAATGGCGCCGAAGGGCGCGACCCACCACTTGTTCGCAGAGGAGCTGCGTTCCGAACGCACGGATGCCGAGAATGTGCGTCACATTGTTGGCATCCCAGCCCTCGGTGAGCATGGACACCGATACGACGCAGCGTATGTTCGCCCCCAGGGTATCTGGTTTGCCGACCGTGTTCATGGCCTCGCGAAGGAGATCCTTGTCACTGAGATTGTTCGCCTGTTCGAAATTTCCGGTGCGTGCGATGATCTCGCGACGAAAGCGGTCGATCTCATCAGCGGCGAGTTCGCGGAACCGGTCATCAAGTGCCTCGTCCGATTCGAGCTGCTCCGAATCGATGAGCAGTGTATTCGGTCGGCCAAGCGGAGTGCCCACGTCGTCGTAGTTCCAGAAGAGTGCGAGCTGCCCATTGGTCAGCACGGTCTCGCCGAGATCGTTCGTGCGTGTGAAACCCGAGACGTAGTCGTAGACGAGCTTCGAAATGGCGGTGTTCTGGCACACGAAGATGAAGCAGGGAGGCACCGGAATCTCCGCATCCTGCCACAGCGCGAATATCTTTTCGTAATGACCGTAGAGTGCATGCATCGCGGTGATAAGGCGTGTGGGAAGCTTCATCGGATCGAGTTCGCCTCCGGTGCCTCGGCCCTTTCGCGGCATGTCCTTGCGAATGTTCTCCCAGAGGTTTCGATACATCGGCATGTCGTCGCCGGAAATATTCTGTGCAACCGGCACGCGCGGCAGTTTCACGATGCCACATTCGATCGCGTCCATCAGCGAGAAGTCCGACATCGTCCATGGGAACAGCGTGCCTTCCTTGTAACCGGACCCGCTGAGGAAGAACGGAGTGGCGGAAAGATCCACCACGCGTGCAATGCCGAGCTTGCGCGCCACCATCTCGAGTCCGCTGATCCACACCCGAGCGACCTCGCGGTTCTTGTCGGCCTCGAGTCTGTCCTCGCCCTTCAGCTGCGGCTCTTCCTCCTCGCCCGGTTTTTCCCGGTAGCAGTGATGCGCCTCGTCATTGAGCACGAGGATGTTCTTCATGCCCATCAGCTCCGGCATGACACGCTGCATCATCTGACCTTCAGTCTCCAGTGTATGAAGCGCGGCACCACGGCGACCCTGCAGCAGCTGGCGACCACCCTTCGAAATGTCGAGGCGCTCGCGGAGTTTGAAGGCATGGAAATTCGTGATGACGATTTTCGCGCGCTGCATTTCGTCACGCATGTCAGCCGGGATCAGCTCGCGCGTCGCGTAATAGCTGTCGGGATCATTCGGATACAGCACACGCAGCCGGTCCCTGATCGTGAGTCCCGGTGCGACGATGAGAAATCCCCTTGTAAAATGCTTGCTGCCCGGATGCCGTACGGCATTGATTGTCTGCCATGCGATGATCATGGCCATCACCGTGGTCTTCCCCGCGCCCGTTGCGAGCTTGAGCGCCAACCGTGAAAGACCCGGGTTCGCGTTCATGTTCGCCGCATCAAGGTAGGAGAGCATCTCCTTGCCGGCCTTGGTCGGCGCCGCGACTTCGGTCAGCCAGATGAGGGTCTCCACTGCCTCGATCTGGCAGAAGAACGGTCGGTAATTGTTGAAGGGATGATGCCGCCAGTAGCGGAGCAGCCGTGCTGTTTCCGATGTCACGCCCCATTCCCGCTCGGGCAGTTCGCGCCAGCGATCCACATGTCGCCGCATGGAATCGATCGTTCGAGCGAGCAGGTATTTCTGCGTGTCAGTCGAAATCTCCTTCACTTCGCCGAAAAGGAAGGACTCCTGCATGTCCTTCGCTGCAGCACCCTTCAGCTTTTTCGGCTGGGGGATCGGCGTGACGAAATCCGCTGGTCGACGCGTCTCCAGCAGCCTCTGCGTAGGTTGTCCGTCGGCATCCAACTCCCAATGCCGTCGTGGATACTCGTAGGGCGAGTTCAGGATCGGGTGCTCGTAGAACGCGTTATTGCTCATGGGCAGGTTCCTCTACGAAACAAACGAGTGAGGCGATAAAAGTACCGGATACCAGACAGGACGATCGTCCGGTTGACGGTCACGATGTACTCTGTGCCAGCAGGCTGATACCCACTTTCACCGCATTACCGATATCAGAATCCAATTTTGAAAGTTAGGCAATAGGGACGACGAATCATACCGATCGGTCAGCGGAGGATGTGGAGCGGGCGCCAGGCGAGGCGGCCGGCCTGCTGCAGGCGAAGGAGGTAGACGCCGGAGGCGAGGGCGAGTGGGGTCCAGCGGATGAAGCAGGAACCCTCCTGCTCGAGGCCGTCGACGATCACCGCCACCTCGCGGCCGAGCAGGTCGTGCACGGTGAGATGCACCGGCGCGCGCGCGGGAAGGTCGTAACGCAACACGGTCGACGCGCGCACGGGATGCGGGAAGCTCGCGTGCAGCGCGAACGTGACGACAGCAGCAGTAGTATCCCGCACCGGCTCGAGGCACACGAGACGCGCCGAGCCGGGCGGACAGCTGAACACGAGTCCCTCGGCAAGACGCACGGGACTCACGACCACCGCGACGCTGTCGCGAGCCGGTTCGGTCACGCGCACGTGCGCGCCGTTCCATCGTTCCGGGGCGAGCCGCACGGTGATGTCGCGTCCGCCCAACCGATCGGTGCGCTTGTTGACGATCATGTAGCACCGCGCGGCGGGACGCGCGGGATCGCTGAACTCCCCCATCTCGACGAAGGTCTGATCGGGCGCATCGTCCGGCGCGCCGGGTGCGCATGCACTGATATCCAGCACATCCGGGATCCCGTGCCGCAGATAGGCATCGTCAGAGGCGAGGGCGGCTTCCCAACGCAGCGCGGCGAGCGCGTCTCCGAGGGGACGCAGAACCCGCGTGTTGAACGCGCTGGTGCTATCCCACTTGTCCTCGCCCCACACATCGCGCCGCCGTCGTGTCAGATCGACGTTCACGAATCCGTTGATGCCCCGGTTGATGAAGAGACCCTCCGCCGAGAGCGTATCCGCGGTCACCGCTGCCGGGATCGATCCGTACTGGTAGTACATGATGCTCTTCGCGCCGTAGCAGAGCGCGAGATGCACCGACAGCCGCAACTCGGCGGCCGTCGGTTCGCGCAGCTCCTCGGTCCGGAAGACCGCCGCGACCGGCCAGCGCCATCCGTCGCGAAAGGACCAGTCGTTGTTCGCGATCGCGGGCATGAAGGCGAAGGGCGCCGGCGCATGATGGTCCCGCTGCGAGACCGCGTGCTCGTGGAACCGTCGCGACAGGTACCAGAAGCTTCCGATGGGATCGCCGAAGACCGCACGAAGATGCTCCGGATGTCCGGGCGCCGGCAGCGTGTTCCACACCGGATAGTTGTAGTAGGCCGACACGATCCTCCCGTTCATCTGCGTGCGTTCATCCTGTCCGCCGGTGCCGGGATGTCCGTAGTTGTAGGTGCGCACGCGTCCGCCAGGACCCGCACGCTCGGCGACGAGCGCGTCGATGAGGTTCATCGCCGGCAGGCTGCCCTCGAGCGGCGAGCTCTCCTGCAGTTCGAGGTAGCGCAGCGGGTTTGTGGTATCGGCATCGACGCCGAGCAGTAGCAGGTGCTCGCGCATCTGCGCGCGCAGGCCTCCGCCGCGGAAGTTCGGCAGGGCGTCGTCGTCGCCGACGAAGAACGCGTAGGCATGGGGATCGCTGAAGCACAGGGCGTCGACGAAGATGTCGCCGCGACCGAGATACTCGATGGCGAGTTCGCAGGCGGTGTCGATCTGCAGCGCGGCCGGGAGGTGGCGTCGCGCATCCACCCAGGGCATGGGCGTGTACGCATCCCAGGTGCCGTCGCCCCACTCGCGCGCGTCGGCATCGCCGATCGCGAGACGCATGCCGCCGCCGGCGAGCGTATCCGCACGCAGCACGAAGGTGGCGGGTCGCCCCTCGATGCGCGGCAGAAATTCGAATGCGGTGCGGATGCGTCCGGATGCATCACGAAACGCCGAGCCCGGCACACTCCAGACGCGCTCCGCCTCCCCCCAGCGGAAGCGTATGCGCAGCACGGGCTCCGTGCTGTTCGGCGGCAGGTGCAGTGCGGACCCGTCCACCCCGCAGCGGATGCTAAGGTAGTAGGCGCCATCCACATACAAGTCGCGAGCGACGCCGCGACCGCGCAGCAGCGTGCCGGCGGCATCGACGCCTTCGCGGAAACGCACGCCGTTCGGCGCATCCGGTGCGGTCGTGTGCATGCGCACATGATCGAGCCGGAGTCCCATCTCGTCGAAGCCCGCCTGCGCTGCGGGTTCAGGCGCGGACGTCGTCGCAGTGAACATCGACGCGTCCTCAATCTGCAGATACCGGCGCTCCCATCGCGAGGCGCGCTGCAGCTTCCGATCGATGAGCGCGACGTGGAATCCCTGCGCCCGTGCCGCATCGAGCAGTTCGCGCGGGAACTCCTCGTTCACACGATCGATGAGAAATGTCGGCATGCTGATGCCCAGTTCCCCGAGTCTGCGCCAGAGTTCGGGCGGCAGGCTGTCGGCATCCGTGATTGCGGTCTGCGCCCACGGGGATGTCGCGCTGTGCTGCACGAACGACACACCGATCTCGAAGCGCGCCGCCGCATCCGTCTGCGCATGGAGCGGCAGCACAGCTGCAATGAGCAGCATGCAGACGAGCGCGATACCAGGTCCGGATGGGAGAACGACCGTCACACGCATGTGCGACCCATGATCTGCCGGCTGAAAGACAAGAAGAATGCGGCAATATACGCGTATCTTGATCGCAGGACCGCATGCCACCGCACTCCCTCATGCTCAACAACGGATACACGTACATCGACCGCATCACGCGCGCGCACGCGGGCGTGACGGTGCTCGACTACTACGCCGCGCGGCACGGGCACTTCTCGCGCGAGGAGTGGCGCGCGCGCATCGATGCGGGCGCGGTTACGTCGGCGGGAGCGTCGCTCGCCTGCGAGGACCTGCTCGCGCCCGGTATGATGCTCGCGTATGCACGCGAGCCATGGGTCGAACCGGACGTCTCAACGGATATTCCGATCCTCTACTCCGATGATCATGTAATGGTGTTCGACAAGCCCGACGGCATTCCCGTGCTGCCCGGCGGACTCTTCCTCGAGCACACGATGGTCCACATGCTGCGCGCGCGGCACGGCGCGGATCTCGCTCCCCTGCACCGGCTCGGCCGCGGCACCACGGGCGTGATCCTCTTCACGCGCACGCGCGAAGCCGCCGCCGTATTCAGCGCGATGATGCGCGCACGCGCCCTCGAGAAGACCTACCTCGCGCTGGTGCTGGGATGCGGGATGCCCGATGCCTTCACGATCGACGCACCCATCGGACGCGTGCCGCACCCGCGCCTCGGGTCCATTCACGACGTCACCCCCGCGGGGAAGCCGTCCACCAGCCACGTCACCGTGCTCGCACGCAATGCCTCACACAACACATCTGTTGTGCAGGTCGTGATTCCCACGGGACGCACCCATCAGATCCGGATTCATCTGGCTTCCGCAGGATGGCCGCTGCTGGGCGACAGATTCTATCGTGGCACTGGTGCGGCACACACCGGGGACCTCCTCCCTCCCGCCAATCCCGGCGACCCGGGATACATCCTCCACTCCTGGACGCTCCGCTACACCGATCCCTTCGCGCACGAGCTGCGCGAGATCACTGCTCCCGTCCGTCCCGAAATCCGTGCGCGTCTAGAAGCCCAGTTCGGGCATGGGGGTGGATTCGAGGTTGCCCGTATTGACGGACGCACTGAAGTACAGGCCGACCACGAAGAGCACCACGACGATTCCGAACACGATCCAGAACAGCATCGATGAGCGATACCGCTTGACGCGTTTGCGGCCGACGACATTGCGTCTACGCGCCATCGCGCGGCTCCTCGAGGCGACCGTCGGCATAGCGCGCGAAGCGTCCGCGTCCGGCATCGTGCACATTGTCTGCGCGCTCCCACGGCCAGCCCCCGAACCGCGTCCTCTGATAATCCTCGAACGCCTCCTGAATCTCCGTGCGGGTGTTCATGACGAAGGGTCCATACTGCACGACCGGCTCGTCGAGCGGGACCCCCTGCAGCAGGAGGATCCGGGCGGCTTCCGCAGTGGTGCGCAGGGTGACGGCGCGATCTGCGCGGAGCTCTGCCGTGTGGTATGAGGGGATGGCATCCCCCGCAATTTCCAAACCCGTTCCCTCGAAGTAGTACAGTCCCCGCCTCGCCGCAGCGGAAGCCGCCGGCAGCGTCCACTCCGTGTCGGGCTCCATGTCGATGATCCAGATGGCGACATCGGCATCAGGCTCCGCCGCGCGGGAATCCGGCGCGGGTGCAGGTGCTGCCGTGCCGTCGAGGGAACCCGCGATGAGGCGCACGCGCGTGCAGCCGCCGCGCACATCGCGCGGTTCGACGACGGGGATGTCGCCGGCCCAGAGCATCTTGAAATGTGGCTCGACGTACTTTTTGGCCCGCGGGAGATTGAGCCAGATCTGGAAGAGTTCGAGGGGATTGTCGGAGTCGGTGTTCAACAGTGGAAACATTTCCGCATGCTGGAGACCGCTGCCCGCGGTCATCCACTGCACGTCGCCGTTGCCGTAGCGACCTGCCGCGCCGTGAGAGTCGGAATGATCGACGAACCCGCGCAACACGACCGTCACGGTTTCGAAGCCGCGATGGGGATGCGCGGGGAAGCCGGGGATGCGATCGCCATGGTACATGCGCCAGCCGTCCCTGCCCGCGAAATCCTGCCCGATGTCACGGCCTTCGAGGGAGGCTGCGGGACCGAGCAGCCCGTTGCCGCGTGGATAGGCGTCGTGGTGATGCACGCAAAAGAGAAACGGATCGATGGTCTGCCATTGAAAGGCGAGGCGCTGCAGACTGAGGACGGGGGTGTCGGCCATGGGTTACAGGTACTTTCTGTGCTTGAGTGCGAAGCGGACGAGGGCGTAGGCGCCGTTGAGCGACAACTTGTGATTGATGTTGGAACGGTGATGCTCGACGGTGCGGGGACTGATGCACAGCATCTCCGCGATCTGTTCGGTGGTGAGTTCCTCGGCGATGAGCGAGAGAATGCGGCGCTCTGCGACGGTCAGTCGGGAGAGTCCCGTCTGTGCGTCCACGGTCGTGCGGAGCTTTTCGTTCTCGCGCATCCACCTGCTGGAAAGCTGAGGACTGAAATAATACTCACCCGACGAGACGATGTCAATTCCCTGCACGATTTCGCTGACGACTGCGTCCTTGAGAATATATCCCCTCGCGCCGAGTTCCATCGCACGATGGAACATGTCCTGATCATCGTGTACGGTCAGAAAGACGATCGCGGTTGCATTGCGTCCCTTCTGCAGGGTGGATGCAACCTCGAGTCCCCCCATCTCGGGCATCTGCATGTCGAGGATCGCAAGGTCCGGTTGCAGCGTCTGGATGCGTTCGAGTGCATCGCCGCCATTGGTGCACTCGGCGATGATGTGAAACCGGTCGACTTCCTCGATGGCCTCGCGGAGACCACGACGAAACAGGGGATGGTCGTCGGCAATGATGATGCGAACGTCGCTTGTCATGAGAGGTGCACTCCTTCTTCCCTATAACGTGTTGGATGTCCGTTGCCGTGCTGATGCCGGCATGTCGTGCCGGGAATCACGACGCGGATGCTGGTGCCGCCGCCCTTCGAGGATGCGACATGCAGGGATCCGCCCAGCATCGTGACTCGTTCGCGCATGCCGCGCAGCCCGAAGCCGGACGCCAGCTCGGATCGTGCGTCGAAGCCTTCGCCGTCGTCACGGATTTCCAGATGGATGTCGGTTTCGTCGAACCATGCGCGGACCGACGCCGCGCGTGCGTGCGCGTGCTGCACGATGTTGTTGACCGCTTCCTGTACGATGCGATAGACCGCGATCTCATCGCTCTCTTCGACGGTATGGTCGATGTCATCGATCTCGATGTGGAACTGCGTGTCGGTCGCGCTTGTGATCATCTGCAGCATGCCCCGCAGCGCAGCGCTGAGGCCGAGCTGATGCAATTGATGGGGATGCAGTTCGCGGACGATGTGGCGTACGTCATCGAGCGACGCTGCAGCCATGTCGGAAATCGCCTGCAGCTGCACCATCGCCCGCTCCTGATCCTTGAGATTCTTCAAACCGGTCAGCGCGCGATTGCGCACGATGATGAGTCCCTGCCCGAGACTGTCGTGCAATTCGCGTGCGATGCGTGAACGCTCCTGTTCCTGCGACTCGAGGAGCTGACGACTGAACTGCTGCTGCATCTGCTTTTCCCGGCGCTCGGCATCGAGTGAAACCGTCAGCGCCTGCATTTCCGCCGCCTGCACCTGATACTCGGCCTCACGCGCTCGGAACTCCATCAGCTTCTGCTTGTGACGGATTCGACTGTAGATCACGATCGCGATCAGGAGGGCAAGCGCGGTCACGCCCATCATCGATCGGATCTGCAGCTGCTGACTTTCGGCACGGGACGCCGCGAGTTGCTCTGCCGTCTCCGCCATTTCCAGTTGCTGTTCGTTGCGCTGGATCTCCGCGTCCTTGATCTTCAGTTCGTCCTCCGCCGTCTGATTCTTCAGCCGCTCCACCTCGACATCGCGTGCGAGGAGCGCCATCTCCTGCGTGTGACGGAGGGCTTCGAGCGAAGACAGGCGCAGCGCATTCTGCGCCCGCTCGATGTCGAAGGCCTGCAGTGCCTTCTCACGTTCGAGCAGCCGGATCGTCGCCTCCTTCACATCAGCCTCATAGCGGACGATGAGTTCGCTGATCCGTTGCGCATTCTCCTCGGCGTACAGACTATCCTTGATCAGCGCGAGAAGCCTCGTGTACTGCAGTGCCCGTGCAGTATCGCCCTTGCGTTCGTGCAGCCGTGCCATCTGTTCGTAGACGTCATGCAGCGCCCTCTTCGCATGGCTCTCCTCGGCGATCGCACGCGCGCGTTCGAGATACACCAGCGCCTGCTGAAGATTCCCCCGTCGGCCGTGGAGCATGGCTTCCGATGTCAGGGTCGAGGGCAGGGCCTCTCTGCTTCCCAGTTCTTCATGCAGCATCAGGCATTTCCCAAGTGCATCGCTCGAGAGTTCCTGCTGCCCCATCTGCGCGTAGGTGAGTCCGAGCATGCTCCATGCCGACGCCTGCATGGACTTGTCGCCGAGTTCGGTGGCGAGCTGCAGACTCCGTTGATGGCATGACACCGCCGAATCCGCATCGCCCGTCTGCAGGAGCAGGACGCCCCAGTTCTGCCATTGCCGCGCCATGCCGGGCTTGAGACCGAGACGTTCGTACAGGCGCATGCTCTGGGAGATGTACTCGCGGGCCTTGTTCAGATGTCGTACGTGCACACAGAGCAGACCGAGCTGGCCAAGCACACGTGCCTGCCCTGCATGATCCTGAAGATCGACGAACATGCCGAGACTGCGCTGGTAGCCCTCCATTGCTGGGAGCGTCTGGCCGGTTTCCATGAGTGCAGTACTGAACCGCTCCTCGACCTCGGCCATGAGACGTGTGTTTCCGGACTGCCGTGCGAGCGACTGCGCGTACTCATAGTGCTGTCGCGCCTTGTGCAGTTCACCGCGATCCTCATTGATGCCACCGAGGCTGATGAGTGCCGTCATCATTCCGGCATTGTCCCCGATCTTCTTGAACAGGCTGAAGCTGTTCCGATGATGCTCGAGCGCTGCATCGAGCGAGATGGTCGCGCGCGCCACCTCTCCCAGAACATGCAATGCCCATGCCTGTCCGCGCTTGTTGCCGGAACGTTCGGCCAATGACGCGGCACTTCCCGCGCTCCGCAGCGCCTCGTCGAGCCGCCCCATCGACTGGAAGGCCATGGCCATGCCATTCAGCGCCTGGACGCTTCCCGCCCGATCATCCCGTTCGTCGCACAGCGTCAGACACTGCCGGAAGCAGGCCAGCGCCGTGTCGTGGAGTCCGCTTGCCATGTGGTACTCCCCGATCAGCTGCAGCGTTGCCGCCTCCCCTGCCTTGTCATCGATGCTCTTGAACACATGCAGATTCTCCATGTATGCCTGCACGGCATGTGCATGCGACACGGAGCGTGCCTCGATGCTCGCGATCACATTCCGCGCATGTGCCACGCCGCGGCGATCCCCCAGCGCCGCGTTCAGATCCAGGCTCCACTGGAGGTAGCGCATCGCCGAATCCGGCGACGCCCCACGCGCATGGAGGCGGCCGAGTGCCTCGCAGGTTGCGGCCATGCCGGCGCTGTCGGACTGCAGTTCCTGCAGATGCAGGCAGCGCGACAGGTACATGTCCGCCTTCGCATTGTCCTCATTGTCCAGATATGCCTTTCCCAGCATCAACAGGACCATGGCAAGCACACGCTTCTCTCCGAGTTGTTCGCTCAGTGCAATGCTTCGTGCCGCATAGGTCTCTGCGTGGGTGAGTTCGCCCTTCTTCAGGTATGCGGCAGCGATGCGCTGCAGCATCATGAGTCTGTGCCCGATGTTTCCGGATCTATCACCCTGCTCGGCTGCCTGCTGCAAATAGGGGAAGGAGTCGTCGACCTTGTCCTGGCCGAGCAATAGCGTCCCGATCATATAGGCGGCGTACATGCGCAGGCTTGCGTGATCGGCCTCCTGAAACTTCGTGAGCGCCCGCCTGAAGTCATCGATGGCCGGCTGGGTCTGTTCCATCGCGACATGCAGTTCCGCGCGGTAGCGCAGCACCTGTCCGATGACAACTGCATCCTTCGACATTTCCGCATGCTGCAGCGCACGTTGAAACGTCTCCATCGCCTGTGCATTGCGTTTGGCGACAGTGTGCAGCTGGCCGATGGTCGTCAGAGCGATGGCGGTACCACGAGCATTGCGCAATGCAAGACCGAGCGATGCCGCCTCACGTGCCCGTTCCATCGATCGCGTCCTGTCGCTGTACTGGAGATGCTGCGCGAGCAGATTCAGCGCCTGCAGGCGCGTCGTGTCACGTCGATGCGAGCGGGCCGCGACGACCTGCTCGAGACTGTCGACCTTGAGTTGTTGCGCGAACACGTCGTCTGCCACGACCCACAGCAGAACAACCATCGTCAACCACACCAGAGGCGTGCATAGGGGCCATGTCATGGCATCACCGGGTGCTGTGCCTGGTACGAGGATCCTTGGATCCACCGTGCGCCGATTGTAAGGGATCTTGCGATCTGAATATCGGGATTCTCGCGCACCTTGTCAAGGAGAATCGCGCGGCAACAGCCACATCGGAGGCATGATCGTCTGCACCACATGGATCGGCGAGGGTGCCGGGGAGGTGGCAGACGACGGCATGCGGATGCCGGCAGTCATGTCATGCCCCGCCGCAATGTCACGCCAGTCGGCGTCCGTGCCCACCCGGACGGGAGTGGCGGAGCCCGGGACGCGCCGATCACCGAATTGCCCGTGTGCATTGCAGCCCCAGGCCCAGAGCGAGCCGTCGGACTTGATACCGATCGAGAAGTTCACCCCGCAGTCGATGTCGCGCCAGGAGGCATCGTCGGCGATCGGTGTCGGGTAGCTCTGATTCTCCTGTGAACCATCACCGAGCTGCCCCTGCGCATTCTCTCCCCAGGCCCAGACCGTTCCATTCCTGCGGGCGGCCATGGTGTGGTAGCGTCCGCTGCTGACGAGCACCCAGTCACGGCAGTGACCGACCGCATGCGGCGCGGTCCGCATCGACGTGCTGCCGTCTCCGAGCTGTCCGGAACGGTTGTCTCCCCATGTCCACAGCGACCCGTCGTCGCGGATCGCGACCGAGTGATAGCCGAGTCCCTTCGATACCGTGCGCCAGTCCCGCGCCCGGCCGATCTGCATGGGCACGAGGCTGGGGATCTGCGACCCATCCCCGAGTTGCCCGAATGAATTGTCCCCCCAGGCCCAGAGCGTGCCGTCTTCACGAATGGCGAGGACGTGGAGGCTTCCGCCCCCGAGCGCACGCCAACCCTTGTTGCGGCCGATCTGCACAGGCAGGTGCTGCACACCTGTCGTGCCGTTTCCCAACTGCCCGGCAGCATTGCAGCCCCATCCCCACAACGTTCCGTCGTTCCTGATCGCGACGGTGAAATCCGCACCGCACATGACATCGCGCCACTGCGTTCCGGGAAGCACGTGCACGGGCGTCTGCCCTCGCAGGTCGCTGCCATCGCCAAGTTCGCCGAAGGCATTTGCGCCCCAGCCCCAGAGACTTCCGTCGGACCGTATTCCAAGGATGTGATAGCTGCCGCAGTCGAGTGCGAGCCACTCCTCCGCAGTTGCGGCGCTGAGTGTCGACATGCTGCGTGCGGGATCTGCCTGCGCGAGGGTTCCCTGAGCGAGACCATCAGACGCGCCGAGCAGCAACGCTATGAGAATCGCGAGCGAACGGGTGATCATAACGAACTCCTTTCCTGATGTGTGCCGTGTCCGGTGCGGGAGCAACTCCTTCCCGCAATGTCACGAGCAATGGTCTTGTTGATTGACGGGTGCAATCAACACAGGAATGATCCGATATGAAATGCGTGGTTCCCCGGTTTCTTCTGGGTGGCAGTACCCATTTTCATGTGTGGAAGCGGTTCTGTCGTGAACATCCATCCCACCGGAGTTCCACGTCTCGTGATGGTCAGCGTCTGCGGACGAGGCTGCGGAGTCCGATGCCGGCGCAGGCGAGGAAGGCTGCGAGTGCGGCGATGATCGACTTCCCCCCGGTGTCGGGAGCGAAGACGAGGAGGGCAGCGAGCAGGGCCGCGAACAGCAGGGTGACCCATCCCGCCATCACGATCGGCGCATAGCGTCCCTCCTCCCCTCCCACTTCGGAGTCTGCATCGACCGGCGTGTCGAGTCGCGCGAAGAATGTGCCGAGGCGTTCGCGCTGGGCGTCGGAGGCGCGGCCGAGCAGCGCCGCGACGCGGGGATGCATCGTGAGCAGGAAGCTGCCGAGGGTGACGGTGAATTGCAGGTAGAATTGGGGACCGAAATCCAGCATGAGCAGCCAGCGCCCGATCATGCCGGTGGCGAGTCCGCTGATGACCGAGACGATCGCCGCCTGATGCGAGGCGCGACGGATGAGGAGTCCCGCAGCGATGGGCACGACGATCGGGATGTTGAGCAACGTGTACAAGGCCTGCATCGCGTTGAAGATGCCGCCGGGACTCGCAATGAACACGACGGCGAGCCCGGTCACGGCGGCTCCCACGCCGACTGATGCGGCGCGGCCGACGCGCAGGACGCTGCGATCGTCGGCTGCGGGTCGCAGCGCGCCCTGATACACGTCCTTCGCGACGATGGAGGCGACCATGTTGAACACGCTGCTGAGCGTGCTCATCGTTGCTGCGAGCATGGCGGCGACGAAGAAGCCGACGAGTCCAGCCGGCAGCGCCTCGAGGCAGAGTGCGAGGAAGACGAGGTCCCGCGGATTGCCCGTGGGCGCATGCGCGAAGAAGGGCACGGCCGACAGATCCGGCCAGAGAGCGCGGGCAGCCAGCGGTGGGATGCCGAAGATGAGCGGCACGGTGAGGAAGAGTGCTGCCGCGAAGATGCCCGTGCGTCGCGCGGCCTTCTCGTCGCGCACGCTGTAGAAGCGCTGGGCCTGTCCGGCCGCCACGCCGATGGTCATGATGAGGAAGATGGAAACCAGCCAGTGGATGTCGTAGTGCACGCCGTTGTAGGTGTGCTCCATCGCGAGCGGTGGCACGGCGGCGAGCACGGCGGGGAAGCCTCCTGCCAGCTGTACGGCGAGCGGGAGCATGAGCATCGTGATGCCGAGCAGGATGATGCCCTGCACGACATCGGTGACCGACACGGCCCAGATGCCGCCGAAGAAGGTGTAGAGCAGGATCACCGTTCCGGTGATGGCGACGAGCGCGAGGATGTCGATGCCGACGACGGGTGCGAGCAGCGTGCAGACTGCGGCGAGCTGCACGCCTGCGGTGAGGAGGAAGTTCGTGCCGATGACCCACGAGAGCAGCTGCTGCGTGGCGGGCGAGAAGCGCGTGCGGGTGTATTCCACAGGAGAAACGGATCGTGTTCTCCTCCATTTCCGCGCAGTGAGCAGTGTGCCGACGAGATAGGCCGGGGGCCAGACGGCGAAGTAGAGGATGGCGAACCATCCGGTTTCATAGGCGAAGCCGGCCGCGCCGGAAAAGGTCCACGCACTGAAGTTCGCCATGTACATGGTCATGCCCGACACCCACCAGGGAATGCGATTGCCGCCTGCGAAGTAGTCGCGTACGGACCGGTTGGCGCGCATGGCCGAGATGCCGATGGCGAGCATCACGAGGAAGTACGCGATGACGACGACGATGTCGAGCGTGGTGAAGGCGTGCATGGTGCGGTCCGGCCGGTTCTCGCGCGATCAGGTGTCGGATTCGCCGAGCAGGCGGTCGCACCACCAGAGGGCGCGGGGCACATGGAACATGCCCTTCCAGAGTGAGCCCTTGAGCGCATTCGCCCGCGTGCCGTCGCGATGTGCGTACCCGAACCACTCGCCGAAGTCGGGATCCGCAAAGGTCTGCATCGCGTAGTCCCAGATCCGCTCCATCCACGTGAGATACTCTGCACGGCCGGTGTCGCGCCAGGCCATGCAGGTGGCGATGAGTGCCTCGGTGTGCGGCCACCAGAGCTTCATGTCCCATTCCAGACGTTCGGCCGGACGCCCCTCCGAATCCTGGAACGCGAAGAATCCGCCGTACTCGGCGTCCCATCCTCGCGCGAGTGTCCAGTCGAGCATCTGGCAGGCGCGGTCGCGCAGCACGGCATCGTCCCGTTCACGAGCTTCGCGCAGCAGGAACCACGCGGCCTCGATCGCGTGCCCCGGATTGAGCGTGCGGGCCATGGGTCCATCGAGCGTGAAGCCTTCGACCGCGATGTGTTCGAACACGGCGGCTTCCGACGGACGCACATGGTCTTCGAGAATGACGTGCGTGTTGGCGGCGATCACGTCATCCAACCAGGAGTCATCCCCACCGAGTCCCCGCAGTTCCTGCGCGGTGGAGACGAGGATCATCGGCATCGCGAGCGAGCGCACGCGACGGGTGTCGGGGATGATCTTGGGTTCGAGGAGTCCCGGTGTGGCGAGATGGTGCAGCATGAGGCGGAAGATGTCGTGCGCCCGGCACGCGTGCGCGTCGGCACGCGCGGGATCGCCGGCGCGTGTGGCCCTCGCGAGTGCGGCGAAGGCGATGGCGGCGAAGGATTCGCTGAAGAGGTAGCGGCGCTTGCGCAGGGGACGACCATCGCGCGTTACGGTGAAGTACATGCGGCCGTCGCGGTCGAAGCCGTGGCGAGAGAGGAAGTCCGCCCCGCTGTGTGCGGCGGCGAGCCAGTCCGCATCGGGACGCACGTGCGCATGCAGCGTCGAAAGCATCCAGATCTGGCGGCCCTGCATCCAGATGCTCTTGTCGGTGCCGTAGAGGGAGCCGTCGCGATCGAGGCAGGTCAGATAGCCGCCGTGTTCGGCATCGAGGGAGTGGCGCATCCAGAAGGGAACGACATCGTCGAGCAGCATCGAACGGATGCGTGCGTGGAGGGAGGAAGGCTCCGTGCTCATGTGCAGGTGTGCAGTGCGTAGGGTCGTGTGGGGAAGCCGCTCATGCCGCCAGCCAGCGGTCGCGATGTGCGGCGATGAAATCCGTGTCGAGCAGGTTGGGATGCCGTGCGCGTGCGGCGGCGATGGACGCAGCCTGACCGGGTGAGAGACGCTCCGTGTGTCCAAGGCAGAGATCGGTGTCGAGTAGTCCGTCGAGCAGCAGCATGTGCTGGATGCCTGAGAGACATCCGGCGAAGCGATGCGCGGGGTCGAAGACGACGGCATTGAGATCGGTGACGTCGGCAGCGATGCGATGCAGTTCGGCCGCGTGCCTGCCGGGTGTATCGTGTTCTGCGCGGATGCGCGCGAGCAGCGCCACCGCCGCCTGCGTGCCATAGGCCCAGTGCCCGAGCAGGCCTCCGACGAAACGCAGTTCCCTGCCCTCGCAGCGGAAGACGCTCAGCAGGTCGTGCACGATCGCATCATCATTGCCGGTGTAGAGGGCGATCTCGTCGACGCGCCCGGAGGCAGCGAGCGCACGGACGACGTCGAGCGTCGCGTACCGGTCGAAGGGAGCGACTTTGACCGCGACAACATCCGGAATCTCGAAGAAGCGGCGCCAGAAGGATGCAGTGAGGACGCGTCCGCCCACCGCAGCTTGCAGATAGAATCCGAACACGGGCAGCACTCCGGCCACTGCCGTGCAATGCGCGACGAGGGCATCGTCGTCGGCATCGTGCAGCGCACCGAGACTGACGAGTGCGGCGTCGTAGCCGAGCTGCGCGGCGATGCCCGCCTCGTGCACCGCCTGCTGCGTGCGGCCGATCACGCCCGCGATACGCAGCGGGGTGCGGCGACCGCGCGACCACTCTTCGGCAGTGCGCGCAGCCAGCTCGAGCACGGGTGTGTAGAGACCGACAGCGGGACTGTGCACCTCGAACTGTGTCGTGTGCACGCCGACGGCGAGGGCGGTCGCGCCCGCGTCGATGTAGTAGCGCGTCAGTGCGCGCTGGCGCTTCTCGTCGAGTGCGCGCGCTGCGGTCAGCGCGAGCGGGTGCGCGGGGATCACGCCTCCGGCGAGCAGTCGGGCGCGGAGGTCCAGCAGATCAGAAGCGGCCATCACGCTGCTCGTAGTGCGTGGGCTTGTTCCAGATGGGACCGTCCAGCTCGAGCCACATCGCCACATGGCGGATCATCACGTCGATACCCGTCTGCGGCCAGTCGAAGGTGTCGTGAAAGCGTGTCGCATCCGAGAGCAGCGCGGTATCCTGCTCGACACCGGTGAACACGGGTTCGCGGTCGAAGATATCCGCGAAGCAGGTGGCGAGCTGTCGCACGGCCCGGGTTTCGCGTCCCGTCAGGTTGAACAGCGAGGGCGGTGCTTCCGCGCGTTCGAACGCGAGCAGGATGCCTGTGTTCGCATCCCCCTGCCAGATCATGTTCACGTGTCCCGTGCTCAGATCGATCGCTTCACCGTCACGCACGCGCCGTGCGATGTCGAGCAGGACCCCGTAGCGCACGTCGATCGCATAGTTGAGACGGAGGATCGCCAGCCGCGTGCCGGTCACGATGCTCTCGTGCGTCATCACGCGTTCGCGTCCGAGACAGCTCCATGCATACTCGCCGACGGGGGCCGGGGGATCGGATTCCTTCGCGCCGCGGAGCGCTGCGAGTGTGAAGGGATAGACGTTGCCGGTCGAGAGCGCGACGATGCGCGCCGTGGGGAAGCGTCGCATGACGAGTGCCGGCAGGGTGACGTTCATCGCCCAGGTGAGTGGTTCGTTGCCCGTGGATCCGAACTTGCGTCCCGCCATGAACACGATGTTCGGAATGTCGGGCAGCGTGGCGAGGGCATCGGGCGCGAGCAGGTCGCAAGCGATGGTTTCGATGCCCGCTGCGTCGAGACGTCCCCGCACGGCGGCATCGGTGAAACGCGACACGGCGACGATGCGCAGGGGCATGTTCGCGCGCGCAGCCGCATTGCGTGCGAGCTGGCAGAGTGTGGGACCCATCTTCCCGCCCGCACCGAGCACGAGGAGTCCCTCATGCACCTGCGGCATGGCGCGCACGAGCGCATCGGGCGGAGAAGTGTGGAGCGCGTCGGCGGAGGCTTCCGATGGGAGGAGCATGGGCGCGCCGTCAGTGTCTGCGGGCGTAGAAGAATTCCGCCATCATGGTGTCGTCGTCGCTCGATCCGTCGATGCGCGCGTAGATGGAATCCGCCGTCACCTGCTGGTAGAGGATGCGCTGGGGATAGTCGTGTGCGGGATTCTCGAAGATGACTTCGCCGGGTGCGACGCGTGTGGCGGTGAAGGTGACGGGGGCTTCGCCGCGCACGCTGACGATGAAGACGAGGCCGCCCTCGCGGGGCTCGATGCGCATGGTTTCGGAGAACGGGGGATTGCCCTCGCTGATGGTGACGGATTTCCCGATGAGGATGCCGTCTGCGTACTTCCACTCTTCGTGGATGCGCTCGCCGTTCTGTTCGTCACCCCAGGTGCCGACGAGCCACGAGGCGTCGTTGATCGATGCCTTGGCGGGGGTGACGGCGGTGGTCTGCGCGGCGTCGGACTTCGCGGTGCCGGAATCCTTCGAGCCGCAGGCGGGAAGGAGGAGGAGGATCAGCAGACTCAGGAGCAGTTGGGTGCTGCGCATGGAAACCTCTGGTGGATGGAGTGGAGCGGATGCGAATGGAAAGTTCGGTGCTGGATCACTGTGAAGCAATGGCGCGAAGGATGTCGGCGAGCAGGATGCGGCGCTGGGGATCCGGATCGTCGAGGGGACTCCCGACCATGACAGCGCCGCGTGCGTCGATCACGCGCCGTGCCCATGCGCGCGCGAATGCGGGATCGATCGGATCATGCACGAGGATGCAGTCGGGGTCGTTCCACCACAGGACGCCGTTCATCCATCCGAGCGCGTCGATTGCGCCCATGCCCATCGTGCGCGTGCGGTCGTCGTTTGCAGCATCGACATCATCACCGATGCGCATGCCGTCGACGAGTCCGATGCCGCAGCCGAGCGGGACGTTGCAGCCGGCGAGGAACACGGCTTCCCCCGCGCCGTCGCGCAGTGCGGCGAGGCCGTCGTGCACGAGCCGGGCATTGGTGCGGGTATCGTCCGAGGGCTGCACGCGCGCACCGTGGGTACCGGTCAGCTCCATCCCCCAGGACTGATACAGATCGAAGGCGAGGAAGTCGAGTTTGAGGTAGCGGAATCCCCACGCGTGCGTCACGTACCTGGCGAGACCGCGCAGCCAGGCGAGCGCATCCGGGTGGGAGAGATCGATGCAGGTGCCGCGCGCCCATGCAGGCGTGCCGGGCGCGTCAGGCCAGCCTTCGAAGGGACGCAGCCAGAGTCCCGGCGTGCGTCCGCGCCCGGTGATGTCGCGCGCGACGGGCGCGAGTCCGCGCGGGAATTTCCGTTCGTCGACGAGCGGCGGACCGAAGGTACGCGTGCCGGGCGGGCGCATCCAGCCGTCGTCGATCTGCACGACGCCGAGCGCAGGATGCGCGTCCATAGCATCGAGTGTCGCGCGCACGAGATCGTCGGTGACCGCTGTTCCGGCGAAGTACCACGAACACCATCCTGTCGGGGGATGCCCGGGCAGCGTGACTACTGCCGCGGCGGCACAGCGGCGCGCGGCGGTGCGCAGCGCCTCGTCGGGGGGAAGTGTCTCGAGCGCGAGGCGAACGGCCCCGAGTGGAAGCGTGGCACCGGCGGGAATGCGCACGCCGCGCATGCCGCTCATCGTGTCGATGTCGCAGCTCCACTGCAGCACGCGAATGCCCGCGGTGTGCGACTGCAGGGGCGTGAGCTGCCATCGGACGATGCCCTGCGGCACGCCATGCAGCGCCATGGTGACGGTCGGGCTGTTCGCACCCGAGACGGCGGCGAACCAGTGCGAGACGGCGGGCGCATTGCGTTCGAGCGGGTGGACGCCGTCGAAGCCGTAGTGCCGCTCGAAGGGGACGGTGTGGACGTGGTCGCGCGCACTGCGGGTGAATATGCCGGTGGCACCCCAGTCCCCGATGTACCGCAGGGGTTGCACGCTCTGCAGTCGCTGGTCCCGCGCCGCCGTGTTCGTGATCGCGCAGGTGATGACAACGGCGTGCGCGCTCTCCACCGCGAGATCGAGATCCAGCACCCATGCGCCGAGGCTGATGTGCACGGCAGCGGTTAGTCCGCCTTCATGCTGGATGTCGATACGGGTCGGGTCATGGCGAGTGTCGAGTCGCTCCGTCCCGGTCTCGAGCGATGCGGCGAGATCCCTGCACACGAAGGTATCGGAAACCTGCAGCTTCCAGGTCCGTGCATTTGCAGCGATCATGCGTGCGTCTCCTTGTCGAGCTGTGTGAGGCATGCATGCCAGGCCGTGACGCCGGTGAGATTCGACGCGGCGCCGTGTCGCCGCCAGCACGCGGCGTGGGTGGGATCGAAGTCGTCCATGGTCAGGAATTCCGGGCAGTAACCGAGATGTGCGAGGGTGCGCTCGACGGCGTCGCGCCAGCGCAGGATCTCGGCGTGCCGGCCTGCACGCTGCAGCAGCGCGATGGCGTAGCGGTCCCAGTGCGGATACCACGCGTTGGAGACGGATTCGCTGCGTGCGCGCGCATCCCACGCGGGCATCGTGCGGAATCCGTGTTCGGTGAGATGATGCCGCGCGATTGCATCCGCAAGCGCATCGACATGATCGCCGAGCAGGACCCAGCCCTCCGGTGCGATGAGGAAGAGCAGCGTGAAGAGAGGATGCGCATCGGTGCGTGTGCCGGTGGTTCGGTCCACCGCATCGGCGAGCAGACCGCACTCCCCGTCGAGGAAGCCGTGCAGGAATCCTCTGCGGATCAGCTCCGCCTGCGCACGCGCGCGCTCGGCCAGGTCGCGGTCATCTCGTTGTGCCGCGAGATCGGCGAGGATGCTGCAGAACACGGCATGCATGCCGACCTCCATCGCGACGGCCGTGTGCTCGGAGCGACCGAGCGCACGCGGGAAGTCCGGATAGAATCCGAGTGAGGGGAAGCGTCCCTCGCGATCGCTGATGGCAGCGATGCGCTCGAAATGATGCGCGTAGTGGTGCCATGATTCGTCGAGGAGACGCACATCCCCGGTGGCCAGCACGGTGTCGCGCACGAGCACGAGATGCAGTGCCTCGAGTGCTCCGTGCCCGGGTGTGTCGAGCGGTTCCCACGCGCGCGTCCACCGCATGGGGATGCACCCGTCGATGTCGCGGTGCGAGGTGATGAAGCGGGCGGTGGCTTCCGCAGTGTCGGTGCGTCCCCATGCCAGCGCGGCGTGTGCGGCGACCATGGCATCCCACGCCCAGATCCAGTAGTAGGAACCGGGGCAGGCGCGCGGGACGCCGATGTCACGGATGATGCATGTGTCGAAGAGGGCAGGCACGCGGGCGCGCCATGCGGCCGTGTGCGGGAAGCTGGTGTGGGAATCGTCAGGCGCGGTCGCGCGGGCTGCATGATCGGATGCGCGGGTGATGTCTGCACGGCGTGGCGTGGCGTCTGCCTGTTCGCATGACAGGGTGCGCTGTGTGAGGCTGTCGCGCCCGGTGAAGCGCAGTTGCAGAGCGGCTCGCGCGGGTGCGATGATGCTGCTGCTGTCGAGCTCGCATGTGGCATCGGCGGCGGTGACGTGCAGCCGGGACTCGGCATCGTAGAGCGGGAAATCTGCATCGCGGTATTCGTCGCGCAGGTCGGCGACCGTCGCATCGCCCGAGCGGCAGGTGCGTGCGAAGATGCGGCGCCGGATGTATTCGGGGATCAGGAAGTCGCCGGCATAGGGACCCGTGCGGCGGATCCACGCATGCAGCATGATGCGGTCGCGTGCGTGCAGGCAGATCTCGTCGTCGTGCTGCCCGGTTGTCCAGATCCGTTCGCCCTGCACCGCGGTAACGCGGGCGGAGAGACGGATCCGCAGGCGGCATGCGTCACGGAGTGCCGATGCGCCGTGCAGGGTGATGGTCATTGCGCAGCCGCGCATGACGACGTGCAGTGCGAGTTCGCCGCCATCCACGATGCTGGTCGCGATGCAGTGATCAGGCAACCAGTCGAGATGCGTGAAGGTGACGGGAGTCCACTGCACACCGACGCGGCGTTCGCAGACGATCGCTCCCTCGTCATCGTGCAGCATACGTGCATTGCGGCTCACGGGTTGCAGACCGTGCCAGCCGACGCTGTGCACGCCGCGGATTCCGACGAACGCGAAGATGCGATCGTGGCTGATCCACATGCCATGATCTGCGAACGTGTCGAGGACGATGTGCTGCGCTGTCATCGCGGCTCCCTGCCGTCTGCGGGAAGCTGCAGGCGCCAGTCGATGCGCACGCTGCGCGCATGCAGCACGCAGGAGATCGACTGCGACATGATGCCGTCGTTCGGGTATGCAGGGACGACGCGCTCGGCTTCCGCACGGAGGCGGGCGGGCACGCTGGTATGTGCGGCGTGTCCCACAGCAGCCGACGCCGCGAGCTCGAGCGTGCAGCGATCGTCATCCACCAGCATTGCGCAGGAGCCCTCCTCCCCTCCGCCCATGTCGAGCGGCAGACGCGTGTGGAGGCGCCAGTCGATGGACGCATCTTCGCGGAGATCGATGGCATCCTGACCCGTGAGCGAGCCGTCGGGTGAGAGCACGAGTCTGCGGGTGCAGCGCAGCACCCCGAGATCCGGAAGGAAGGCGCGGGTGAGATCGGCCTCGATGGTCAGTCCCTCGCCGGTCGACGCAACGACGGGCGGCGGCGGAATCGCCTCGTCGGGGAAGACGTCGGGCAGCCAGACGCAGCTATCACCGAGCTGCCCGCGGCCGTCGACGGTGAAGAGGTTCTGCAGGGATGTGTCCCGGCGGTAGACGGGACCCGGACCCGACACGACGAAGCGATCGCGCCACCACACGAGGAAGCTGCCGTTGCACGG
The DNA here is from genome assembly GCA_023432805.1 of Bacteroidota bacterium. GTDB lineage: Bacteria > Bacteroidota > Ignavibacteria > SZUA-365 > SZUA-365 > JAEYUG01. The sequence continues at coordinate 28,023 of JAEYUG010000008.1, forward strand.
ATCGCCATGGCCGTAGGCGCCCCACTCTCCTGCCGCGCGTCGTGCGCGGCCGACCGGTGCACCGCTGCGGAACGCGACGAGCAGATCACCGCGCCGCCAGCAGATGTGACCGCCATCTTCGAACTTGTGCACGCCGTCGACGAAGTGGAAGCCGAAGGTGCCGGCTCCATGCGCGGATGCGGGGATGCCGGACGCGGGGATGCCGGACACGTGGATGCCGGCAGCAGGGGTGTCGCTCCACAGCGCCTCGTACACGCGTCGGCGCGGGGGTGCGTGGCGGAAGTCCACACCTTCCTGCGGCTGTTCGCGCAGCGCGTCGGCGAAGGTTGCGCAGTGCGGGTCGTGCGTGCGTCGCGTGACGAGGTCGAAGAGCCAGCTGTCGCCACCGACGCGGAACTGGGGATCGCCGAAGGTGATGCCGTGGCGAAGATCGGCCGACGTGGATGCGATGCGGAAGCGCGCGGCCTCACGCCAGTGTGGAGTGACATGCCAGAGATCCACGCCGCAGCAATGCCGCAGCAGTTCGAGCCAGCGGAAGTGGAACCCGTACTCGTAGATCCAGAGGTTGATTCCGTGCGGGAAGAAGCCGTCTGCGGGCAGCATGGCGACGATGTGGCGATAGGCACCGTGGAGCTCGGCGCGCCAGGTCCTCGCAGCATCGTCGTCGATGACGAGGGTGTACGCGAACAATCCGAGCGCGGCACCGAGCCAGTGGGCCTGTGCATAGTCACGCCGCGCGGGGTGCAGGTGCGCGCGCACGACGCCTGCGATTGCGTCGAGGACCTCGCGTGCCTGCGCGCGAGTGGGCACATCCATCACTGCGTGCAGCCAGTCATAGGCAAGGCAGAGACAGAAGAGCGCCTCACCGCTCTGCGTGTCGATCGAAAGCGGTGCGCGTCCGGGATGCTCGCGCACGCGGCAGCCTTCTGCGAACGCATCGAGCGCGCGGCGGCGGCGGGCCTCGTCGTCCGGATGCAGGAGCGCATCGAAGGCGGAGAGCAGGACACGATCCTCCATCGCCAGGCGCTCGGGTCCCGGCAGCACCTTCGACTCGGCGCTCACCTCGAAGGGAAGCTCCCAACCCTCTGCGAACGGTCGGTGGACGCCCTCGTCCACCAGCCCGACATCACCTGCCACGAACGGTCGGTGGACGTCCTCGTCCACCAGCCCGACATCCCCTGCCGCGAACGGTCGGTGGACGTCCTCGTCCATCAGCCCGACATCCCCTGCCGCGAACGGTCGGTGGACGTCCTCGTCCACCAGCCCACCGGCCTTGCGTCTCAACAGCCCGACATCCCCTGCCGCGAACAACAGCCGGGGATGCCTCCCACGCAGTTCCGGTCGCAGCGGCAGTTCTACAGGCACGGCAGCCTGCATGCACCCTGCCAGCACGTCGATGTCACGCAACCGCACACCCGAGTCGCGAACGTCGAGCACCGCTTCCCCACCCATCGCGCGGCCGACCCTGTAAGCGACGCGCACGATGCCGCACTGCCGCTCATCCCCGTGAAACTGGGGAGATCCCGCAACACCATGCTCCCCCACCGACAGCACCGGAAGCGGCATCTCCGGAATCCCGCGCCAGCCGGGCCAGGGACCCACGCGCAGTCCGGGAGGATCCGCCACGAAACGTGTGTTCGCGAAGGTGATTCGTGCGGAGTCGTCGGCCTGCGAGGCGTACCGGAAAAACCGGTCGAACCATCCAGCCGGCACATCGCAGCGCAGCAGCACGATCAGCTCCTCGTCGTCACAGGCGCGGAACCATGCAGCGGCATCGAGCACCTGCACGGTGGCGTCCCCCGCAAACGTATGCGCGGTGATGCGGCGCATCAGGACTCCTCGATCCGCAGCACGCCGTCGGCATGGCGCACGCGCACGAGTCCTCTCGTGCGCGGAATCATGAGGCACAGGTCATCGACGCGGAGTTCCCCCTCGATGCACCACCCTCGTCGCGCGGGCAGGAGCGTGATCAGTTCGTGCGTATCCAGCCGCGTGCTGCTCACCCATGCGCGGGCGGGACCCTGCACGCGACGCAGCTCGGGAAATGCGGCGAGTGCGCCGAGCAGTTCGATGAAGTCGCCGCACACGCGACCCTTCTCAGGCACACGCGCTCCGCGCTCGTCATATGAGGTACCGGAGAACACGCGCAGGACGCGGTCAGCACCGGCGGCGAGCAGTCGAAGTGTCTCGGCATCGAGCACCTGAGGATGCGGTGCGACGAGCGCGCGGCAGCGGACATCCTCGATACACAACGTGCCGTCCGCATTCCACCGCGCATCCGCCAGCACCGACGATCCCACGACATGCACCGCGTACTGCGCATCGGTGAGCGCGAGCACGAGACGGAACACATCCTCCATCACGTGACGCGCGCGGAAGGGCTCGAGCGCGAGCACGGTCTCAACCGGGAACAGCACCGCCAGCGCGGCATCGGGCAGCCGGTGGTCGACCGCGGCGAGATGCGCCGCGAGCCGGGCCGTGCGCTTCGGCATCCGCGCCCACGACTCGTGATGCGGATACCCCGGTGTGAACGGCAGGCCGAAAAAGGATCGCGGCGCATGACGCGGTCCGGCGGGACCATACAGATGCCCGATCCACCCGCAGCCCTGCAGCGCGAGCAGATCGATGCAATGGTCGAGCACTTCGTCGGCCACACCATCGCGCGCATCCTCGCCCGCGAGCCAGAGATTCACTGTGGCACTCCGCGTGGCACTGTGTCGGCCGAGTGATGCGGCGGTGAGGATGGCCATGGCGAGGTTCGCATGGAAGGGGGAATCCGTCTCCGCCGTGAGCTGCACACTGCCGATGTCGGTGAACCCGCACGATTTTGTCGGAAGTCCCCGCCAGAGATCCAGCGTGCCATGCGGCGCGTCGGCGGGATCGGCGGACTCCCATCGCCAGGTGTCGTGCATGCCCAGCAGGAGATCCTCGCCCCAGAGGGCGCGAGCATGCATGTTCACGCGCGAACGTGCGGTGAGGATCGAATCCTGGATCGCGCGATACGCTGCGATGCGCAGTGCCAGGTGCGACCCATCCGCAGCGTCGACGGCGAGAGGCCAAAGTGCACGCGCGGCGGCGTCGCCGGTCGCATCGAGCCACGGACCCGCGGGCAGCGAGCCGTGCATGCAGGTGTATCCAGCTTCGTCCCACAGCAGGCCGTCGGGCTGGAGTCCCCGCGCAGCGAGCAGCGACAGAGCGGCGCAGCAGGCCTCGACATGCGCCGCATTCGAGAAATCGAAATGCGTGGTCGCACAGCGAAGGAAGACGAGCACATACCACTCCGCATCGTCCGGCGGCGAGAAGGCGCCCGACACGACGACGCGCTGGGACCCTGCATCATGCAACATGTGCACGTCGCGGGTGATGTCTCGGACCTCCGTTTCCGCGTAGCTGCATTCCCTGCCCCGTAGGGCATAGGCGCGTTCGATGCCGAGCGGATGGTAGTCGATGCGTTCGGCGGGCATCGTATGCACCGGTCGCGGTGCGATCGACATGCTGCCCTCGAAGCGTCCGTCACGCACGAGCAGCAATTGTGGAATCTGTTCGGCCCGCACCGCATCCCCGAAGAGCAGCACCTCGGCACCGTCGAAGGCGTCGAGCACGCCGAGCGAGAGTCCGCGCGGATCCGCGATCAGCCAGAAGGCGGCATGTCGCGCGCGACAGCATCGCTGCACTTCGCACAGGGCCTCGATCGCCGCATCATCGTTCCAGGCATGCCGCGAGCATCGCACCATCGGTGCCACCCCCGCGAATCCTGCCGCAGCGATGTCGTCGCATGCAGCCGTAATCTTCGTCGTATCGTCGATCAGCGCATCGTCGAGCGTGAGCATCATGACCGTCGCGGGCATCCCGGTTCCACGTGCCGTCATCACGTCACCTCGACCAGCAGCACATCATCGAACCAGACGGTGCCGCGTCCCTCGACCTCGAGCAGCATGTGCAGGCGATCGGGTCGTGGCGTGATCGCCGGGATGTCGAGGTGCACCTCGATCCACTCGCAGTCGGCGATCTGCAGCGCACCGCTCTCGAAGCGCTCCCACTGCGTCGCGTCGTACAGATGCGGTGCATCCTCGCGATGCAGTCGCACGGCGATGCGCGCGGCGCCCTGCAGATTCGAGGTGCGAAGCATCGCCGTCATCCGCCGTGCCACACCGGAACCGAATGCGGGTTCGCCGAAGGCCGGACCGAGCGCCGTCGCCTCCCATCGCGACACCGCGTACCCCGCGTGCGTAATGCGCAGTGCGCAGCTGTCACCGCAGCCCACCGTGTCGCTGCGTGCCGCCGAGACGTGATCCGCATCCCCGAACGTGAGCACATGCGACCACGGCCATGCGCGCCATGCGGATGCAGGATCCAGATCCCGGAACGTGCGTGCGAACGACTGCACACCGCGTTCGATCACGGGCGTGTCGAGAACCCGTCCCCCGTCGACGGACTGCGCCCGGAGATGCAGGGCTGAGGCTTCCGCACGGGACAGTGCGCCGAGCTGCCAGGCGGCCCGCCACACGCCGCCGCATGCAAGGGTGATCTCGCGGGCATCCTCACAGACACGCAGCGCCAGATGGGCATCCCACATGTAGGCGCAGAGTCCCGCCTCGACATCACGTCCCTCGAGCACGGTCACGACGGGATTCACGTCCTCGATGCCCCAGAGGAAGCGGTCGCCCGGCTGCATGGCGAGCCGGTGCTTGTCGTCGCTCTCGAGGTGGTGATGGAGGATGCCGATCACGGCGCCGTCCCCCCGCGAGCGGTGGTCGACGAGGCAGTGGGTGAAGCGCTTGCGCAGATCGGGCTCGGTGTGGAAGACATCACGCGGCCAGAGCGAGCAGAACTCCAGTTCGCCATGGTGGGGATGGGGGGTGACGCGCCAGCCTTCCTCCGCGTCGATGAAGAGCCGCAACGCCACGCGGAAGTCGAGGCCGCCGCTGGCGGGATCGAGGGTGATGCGCAGATCGACGCTGCTCAAGACGGAACGGGACTGCGTCGCGCTGGCACCGGTGATGCGGAAGCTCGTCGCGGTTTCCTCGGGATCATGCAGCACGGCGTGCGAGGCAGCGGAGCGCTCGGGGTGCTGATGGTTGGCGTACTGCCGCCAGTAGAGCGGCGTGCCGGGCGACGACATGATCAGCGAGGGGTGACCGGGACGCCCGGCCGCGTGCACGAGCACGAGGTCGACGATCTCCGCCACAGGCTCGCCGCCGCAGCGTACGATGCCGCCTGCGGGTGAGGTCCGTTCAAATGTGAAGAGGTCGGTGCTCATGGATTGTCGGATCGTTCACCTGGCTCGTGGATCGCGCTCACCGGGGCGCCCCTGCATCTGCGGCAGGCGCGACGGCGCGGGACGCCGAGGCGCGCAGCGCGTCGCGAAAGGACTGCTTCATCCCGCTGTTGCCCAGTGCCTCGTCGAGCGCGCGACGCGCCGACACGTTGATCGCGGGCACCTGCGCGACGACCTCCGCGACGGTGATGTCGCGCGCCCAGAGCCGGTCGAGCTGCGGCTGCAGCCGCTCCATGATCGCCGTCATCGTCCAGCTCGAGAAGCGCGCGAAGTACCGCAGGTCCGCGCTCTGCGGCGACACGCTGCGCCGCCATACTTCCGCGAAGCGCGTCGTTGCAAGGTGCGGATACCGCATCTGCCATCCGGCGACGACATCCGCATCGCGCAGCACGGGATTCGGTCGATAGAAGCCGGCCTCTCCGATGATCCAGCGCAGCACGGTCCACGCGGATTGCGCATCCCCCGTCGCGGCGCTGATCGACAGTCCCCCACTCGCCGCACGAAAGTATCGCGGCTCCTTCCCGGCGAAGCGCGGCAGCGGCACGACATCCCATCCCTCCTTCAGCGCATCGTAGAGCGATGCGTTGGGCACGGCTTCCACCAGCATGGCCACACGGCCCTGCGCCAGCATCTGCGCGGCCTGCATGCCCATCGCCTGCACGCGGCGGATGTCGGGCATGACGCCTTCCTTCATCAGCGCGATGTACTTCTCGTACACCTCGCGGGACTCGGCAGGGATCTCGAGTGTGAGCGCATCGCGCGTGACGGGCGCATGGTTCATGTGTTCGAAGCACTCGATGAAATGGGAGGGAATGAAGATGCCGTAGCAGTCGGGAGTGCCGTCCTTGTCGGAATCCTTCGTGAGGCGACGCGCGGCCCGAAGCATGTCGTCCCAGGTCCACTCCGCATCCGGCAGCGGAAGCCCCGCGTCCGCAAACAGTGCGCGGTTGCAGTACACGCCGGCGGTGAAGGTCCAGTTGCCGATGCTGTACACGCCGCCGTCGATCGACGTGCCACGTGCGCGGATGTCGTCGTGCAGGCGCGCTGCGAAGGCGGCGTCCTTTGCGAGCATGGGACGCAGGTCGAGGAGATGTCCCTCGCTCGCGAGCCGGTCGCGCACGACGCTGTTCGTGTAGAAGACATCGGGTGCGCCACCCGCGGCGATCATCGCGTAGAGCTTCTCCTCACCGCTGAAGGGATTGAGTGCGAGGTCGATGCCGGTGCGTGCGGTGAATGCGGGGAGCTCCGCCTCGAGCGCGGCGATCTCGGCAGCGTTGGCGGGACAGTTGTAGGTGATGCGTCGCGCGCCGCCTCCGCCCCCGCAGGCGGCGAAGATCAGACACAGCGCGGTGAGAAGGATTCGTGGTGTCATGTCGTGCCCCGGGCGATGCCCCGCATGGTGATGCCGGTGAGAAAGTGCTTCTGCGCAAGAAAGAAGACGAAAACATTCGGTGCCATCACGAGCAGCGCCGCGGCCATCAGCACATTCCACTCGACCGCGCCCGTTCCGAGCAGCTGCGTCTTGAGCATGGAGAGTCCCAGTGTCAGCGTCGCACGTTCGGGCGTGTTGATGTAGATCAAAGGACCGAGGAAGTCATTCCACGATCCGATGAAAGTGAAGACGAGCACTGTGGCGAGTGCGGGGCGCGCCTGCGGCATGATGATGCTCCACCAGATCCGCAGCCGTGAGGCGCCGTCGATGCGCGCCGCATCATCCACATCGCGGGGAATGCTCATGAAGAACTGCCGCAGCAGGAAGATGTAAAACGGCGAACCGAACAGACTTGGCACGATCAGCGGAAGGAAGGTATCGACCCATCCGAGCTTCGCAAACATGATGTAGAGGGGAATCATCGTCACCTGTCCCGGCAGCATCATCGTCGCGATGCAGAGCGCGAAGAGCAGGTCCCGCCCCGGAAACTGCAACCGAGCGAATCCATATGCGACGAGCGAGCACGAGAGCACCGTGAACACCATGGTCGGCACCGTGATCACCAGCGTGTTGACGAGTGCGCGTCCGAACGAGAACGCGGTCAGTGCGCTGCTCCATGTCTCCCACCGCGGTTCGGCCGGTACCCAGACATAGGGCTGCGCGAACACACCCGCGCTGTCGTGCAGCGTGGCGCTGAGCATCCACACGACGGGCAGCACGAAGGCCGATGCCAGCGCGACGAGCAGGGTGTACGCGAACGCGAGACGCACGAGATCACGCACCTTCATAGTGCACCCGCTTGAGCGACCAGCGCCAGACGACGAGCGTCAGCACGATGAGAATCACGAACAGCACCCAGGCGAGCGCCGAGGCATAGCCCATGCGGAATTCCTGGAACGCCTTCTTGTAGAGGTACAGCACGAAGAAGAGCGTTGCGTTGTTGGGCGCGCCCTCGCTGCCCGGCTGCACACCGCCGGTCATGACATAGGCCTGCGTGAACACCTGGAACGCACCGATCATCCCGATGATCGTGTTGAAGAGAATCGCCGGCGATATCATCGGCAGGGTGATGGACCGGAACGCGCGCACGGGTCCGGCGCCGTCGAGCGCGGCCGCCTCGTGCAGCTCGCGCGGCACACCCTGCAGCGCGGCGAGGAAGATGATCATCTGTCCGCCGACGCTCCAGAGGGACATGAGGATCAGCGCGGGCTTCGCCCAGGTCTCGCTTTGCAGCCAGAGGGGGCCTGTGATCCCGATGGCCGAGAGCACCATGTTCAGCAGTCCGAATTCGGGATTGAAGATCCACAGCCAGAGCACGGACATCGCGACGGTATTGGTCACCGACGGCAGGAAGAACACGGTGCGGAACAGGCCGATGCCGCGCACGCGCGCATCGAGCACGAGCGCCAGCCCGAGACTCAGCGCGATGCCGAGCGGCACCGACAGGAGCGTGAAGTACGCCGTGTTGGCAAGTGCGATCGGAACAAGCGGATCCTCTGTGAGAATCGCTGCGTAGTTGTCGAGGCCCACCCAGCGCGGAGCGCTCAGGAGAGACGCCTGCGTGAAGCTCAGATACAGCGAGTAGAGCATGGGTCCCGCCGTCAGCACGAGAAACCCTGCAAGCCATGGCGCGATGAACGCATACCCGATCCACCGCTCCCGCTTCACGTCTCCTCCTCTTCGTCGTGCTGGAAGCATTCCCATGCCTCGTGGCCGTAGAGCGTGCCAACGGATCCCTCGACATGCTGCACACGTGCATCCCTGCCATCCACGGTAGCGGTGAGGATCTCTTCCGAGAGGGGATGCCATGCAAGCCCGAGCGTCGTGCCGGCGAAACGCGCCTCCACCCGTCGGACGCCGTGCGCGTCGATTCGATCGTCGATCACCGCCTCGTGCACATGCGCACGGAACGCAGCCATTGCCGCATCGTCGTCGACATCCGCAACGGCGAGCAGGAAGCCGTTGCGCCATGCGCCGAGCGCGGCGGGATCGATCGTGATTGCGGGACCCTCGTGATTGACGAGCGAGCACACGAGCAATGCGTCATGCCGCCACAGGCGTACGGAGGCTTCCCCCGGATGGGGATCGATCGCAAGGGGCAGCACGGCACCGGCTGTCGAACGATCGCGAAAGAGCACGCGCGCAGTTGCATCGCCACGCAGTTCCAGATCCTCGAAGATCCTTCCATCCAGCGACAGCTCGTCGAAGGGTGCATCATGGGTGAACAGCAGATCGGTGCGGAAGCCCGTGAACGGTGCGCGAGGCATGCGCTTCGGCGCGACGAGCACGAGCGCGAGTCCGCCATGCTGCAGCACCGCGGTGCGGCCTTCCTCGTAGAGGTAGCTCGCGTCGGTCATGCCACCGGTCACGTGCACGGCATTCGCGCGCGCGGCGCGGGCGTCGTTGAAGACCGAGCGTACGAACATCGACCGCTGATCGGCGCGTGAACGCGGTGGTGTGCGACGCGCGATGCGCAGGCTGATCGCATCGCTCTGCGCGGCGTTGATGTAGGGTCGCGAGGCCGTGCCGAGTGCGAATCCGCGTGTCATATGCGTGCGCAATTCACTCCACCCGCCCGGATACACGCTGTCGTCGAACCCGCTGCGCGCGCTGTTCTCGTGATAGACTTCGCCGTAGGTGACGCGGGCGATCGCGCGTGGATACGACGTGTCGAAGGCGGCATGCACGGCTTCGAGCGGAAGATGGAACGGCAGCAGCACGACAAGCGCGTTCTCCACGAGACTCGATGCGTGGCCGGTGGAGTGCGCGATCGTGGGATCGAGCAGCAGGTCCGCGGCACGGGGATCGCCCGCCTCGTCGAGCGCGACGGCGAAGGTGCAGTGCAGTGCGGACCAGCAGCCGAGCGAATCATCTAGGTACGAACGAGACGAAGGACCCGCCCACTGCTGCGAGGGCGCATGCCAGTGCAGCGCGACCTCGAGCCAGAGCCGCTCCTCGAGAAACCGAGCGATGCGCCGCGCGCGTGCATCCCGCGTATGTTCGGCCAGCAGCGCGAGCCACCAGAGCGTGACGGCCGTGTACGTGGGACTCATGTACTCGGGCATCGTGCTCTGCCGGTGGAACGCATGCCGGCGGTCCCCGATCGTTCGACGGAAGTCCTCGAGCCGTCGCATGCCGATGTGCACGGCCTCCGGCACATCGAAGCGCTCGCCGCCGAGCACGCAGACGCACCATGCCGCGAGCGGATGATTGACGTTGCCGTCATGCCAGACCTGGAGCATGGATTCCGGCAGCGTGCGTCGTACCTCCGCCTCGAGATGCGCGCGGGCAGCTGTGCCCAGCAGATCCGGAATGCGCAGCAGCAGCGCGAGCATGGTCGCGGGCGCATGCGTCACATCCTCGCAGGGCGTCGCAGCCAGCAGCTCGCTCCCGAGTGCGCGATCGGCGGCGGCGTCACTGCACACGAGCGCCGCCGCATACCACAGCGTGTCGCGCGCGATCAGACAGCGTCGCGTGGACGCGTCGTACCACTTCGCACCCTCGCTGCGCGCGAGCTCGAGCATCCGCCGTCGCAGCGGGGATGCAACCTGCGCGGGCCGTCCCTGCGCCCTGCTGCTCTGATCGGGGGATGCTGCCGCGCCGTCTGCGCCCCTGCGTCCGTGTGCGCTCACGCCCCCTCCATCGGAAGCCACCCGAGCGAGGCACCTGCAGCGGGACGCGCCACGAACAGCATGCTCTCGAGCGCGACATCGGACCACTGCCCCTCGCCATGCGCCATATGCAGCGTGCGCACCTCCCGGCGCATCGCGTCGAGGAAGGAGGCAAGCGCGCGCGCGCGCACGAGGTTCACCGTGCAGCCACCGAATCCCGCACCGGTCAGACGCGCACCGAGTGCCCCTGATCGCCTGGCCGCGGAGACGAGTGCTTCGAGTTCGGGACAGCTCACGTCATAGTGGTCGCGGCAGGAGGCATGCGAAGCGTTCATCACACTGCCGAGGGATTCGAGATCGTCGTTGCGCATCGCCTGCTCGGCAACCTCCACGCGGCCCGCCTCGTTCAGCACATGCAACGCCCGGTCGCGCACGCGGAGTCCCTCGCGCGGCACCGGAACCACCGAACCATCGCGCACGGTCAGGATCTGTCGCTCGACGCGCGCAGGATCCCATCCCAGCAGCTCAGCAAGCGCAGTGGGCGTGAGGGGTTCGGCGGGCAGCTGCGTCCGCGCTGCATCCAGCAGTGCATCATCCGGCACGCCGCTACGCGTGGGTCGCAAAGCCGCAAGGAGTTGCACGGGCCGGGGGATTCCGGATGACGACACTTCGTCGCGTGACGAAGGTTCGTCGGATGACAACACTTCGTCGGGTGACGAAGGTTCGTCGGATGACGATCTGTCGTCACGGAGCAGCACACGCTCGAGCAGCGCAGACGCGGCGCGGCATTCGGCGACGCGGAGGTTGTAGGCATCGCGGGCGCCGGCGGATTTCGCAGCCTCGACGCGGCTGTCGCAGATGACGAAGACGGCTTCCGCAGGGATGGGAACGGTGCGCGCACGGAGGGGACTGAAATCGATGCGCAGGGCGCATCCCTCCTCTGCAAGCAGGGAGACGGCCTGATCCATCCCTCCTCCTTCCAATCCGGTCCATCGCTCCGCGTGTGCGCATATGTCTGCGAGCACGTGACGGTCGGGATTCACGTCGTTGACCGCGCAGAATGCGAGTGCCGAAGCGACGAGCAGCGCCGAGGATGAGGAGAGTCCCGCCGCGATGGGGATGCGTCCGTCGACGGTGGCCGAGAATCCCCGTGCCCGTGCCCGGTCGACGAGTCCCGCCTCGAGCACGCCCGCCACCGCGGCCGCGGTGTACTGCGCCCAGTCTCCCTGCGCGAAAGGTGCGGGACCGGCAGCGAGGTCCCACTCCCGTGCCGTGAAGTGCGTGCGCACGTTGGTCAGCGCGATGAGGCCGTCGGTGCGGGGCTCGACGTCCAGATGCGCGGCGCGATCGATGGCCATCGGCAGCACGGGATAGCCGTTGTAATCGGTGTGCTCGCCGATGAGGTTGACGCGACCGGGTGCGCGGACGTGCAGGGTCATGGGCGGCTCCATGCTCCTTGCGGGAAGGTCTCGCGCAGGAGGAGATCCACAGCCGGCAGATCCGTGACCGAGGTCAGGTCGGGGACGTGTTCGGCGCGCGGCACTGCACGGAGGACCTGTGCATCGCGCGCGAGCATGCGGCGCAGCGCCATCGGCAGTTCCTTCTCGTTGCGTACGGGGTGCAAGGGACACTCCTCGAGTGCCGGACGCGCGAGCGGCGCAGGAAGCTTCCAGAGGTTCATGCTCACGCGCACGAGGCCCGACCTGTCGTGGGGCATGCCGGCAAGGGTGCCCGGTTTCTCGATGATCTCGCGTACCCATCCATCCGCATCCACCACCAGCACGGCGAACTGTGCGACACGATCCTCGTCGAAGAGCAGTGCCGCGCGGTCGTAGGCGATGCATGCGCCGGACGCATCGCAGGTGATGAGGGCGGCGAGGGCATCGGCCGTGTACAGGTTGTCGCTGTTGCAGACGAGAAAGCTCGCCGAGAGCAGCGCGGGATGCGCATCCATCGCGCACAGGACGGCATCGGCGGTGCCGAGGGGTGTGCGGCGTCCAGCAGGGATGGACTGCTCGGCGAAGTGCACGTACAGCCCATGGCGCGCAGCCTCGCTGCTGGTCCCGCCGTAGCGAATACGAATCGCGTCGGCATGCGCGCCGACGACGAGTACGATGTCGCGGATGCCCGCACGGTGTGCGAGAGCGAGCTGATAGTCGAGCAGCGGTCGGGCATCGGATCCCACACCGATCATGCCCTTCTGTCGGCCGGCGGCACGCATGGCCACGCCGTCGTCAGCCGAGGCGAGCGAGCGCTCCATGCGCGAGGCGGCACCGGCGGCGAGAATGACGAGGGGCGTCGCAGCGGCACTCATCGGCGTCTCCCACGACGGCGCGCGAGCGCCTCGTACTCGCGCGCGTAGAGATCCGCGCGGAACATGCGCGCGACATCCTCGCGCAGATGGTCGGGCTCGCGCACGAGCGCACAATCGAGGGTCAGCCGCGGCGCGTCGAGATCGACGTCGGCGAGCGCGATGCCGGGACGCCGACCCGTCTGCGCGAGCACGTCGCCGTTATGGTCGATGATGCGCGCCGTGCCGGGATGCACGCGTCCGCGGTACGGCGCATAGGGCGGCGCAACCGCGAGATTCGATTCGACCACGACGAGGGAATTGTCGATCGCCCGTGCGGTCGCCTGCGTGCGCAGCGCCTCCTGCGTCGGTCCGTGCGTGATCGTCGGCCAGAACAGCAGGTCGGCTCCGTGCATCGCATAGATGCGCGCGATCTCCGGATAGTACACGTCGAAGCAGAGCATCAGGCCTACGCGTCCCCATGACAGACGGATCACCGGCAGGCGCTCCCCCGCCGCGAGCCATCCCGTCTCCGCACCGTTCAGCTGCACCTTGCGGTAGAATCCCGCCACCGACCCGTCGCGCCCGAGCACCGTCGCCTGGCTGTACACGCGCACCCCCTGCCGCACGTAGTACGGCGCGACGACGTCGATGCCATGCGTGCGCGCAGCTGCGGCGAACGCCTGCGTGTGCTCACCGCGCCAGCGCTCGGCGGTATGCGCTTCATCTGCGGAGACATTCGTCGTCAGCACCGCCTCGGGCAGGCATACGACGTCGGCCCCGCGCGCGGCCGCCTCGGCCACATGCGCGAGCGCCGCGTGGAGATTGCCGTCGACGGTGTGAAACTGGTCGCGGACCTCGAACGACACGGTGGCGATGCGTATGGATCTCATGGCGGGAATCTACCCAAATGCAGGGTCAGGGGGAAGGGAAACGGTTCGACCGGTGCGCACCGATTCCACCACCGCGAGCGCCATGCGCGTGGCCCTGCGTCCTTCGCGCACATGCACGGGGGAAGCCTCCCCTGCCGCAAGCGCCGCGAAGAACGCGCGGTTCTCCTCGAGCACGCCGATCTCCGCTGCGTCGATCTGTTCGATGAGTCCCGGTCCGGACGCGCCGTCCTGTGATGCGCCCTCCCCCATCCGCACGCGCAGCGCAGTCAGCCGCGCATCCATGTGCGCGCTGCGCACGCCGTCGGTCTGCGTGAGCGCGAACTTGCCGATGGCCGGGGGACGTCCGCTGTCGCCGATCGCGACCTGCGCGATGCCGCCCCGCCGGAAGCGGATCGTCACGACCGCATTGTCGACGATATCCAGATCCGGATGTCCGTAATTGCCGCCCTCGGCATGCACGCGTACCGGCTCGTCGTCGTGCAGCCATGCGACAAGGTCCAGCACGTGCACACCCTCGCTGACGACATTGCCGCCGCCGCGAATGGGATCGTTCGCCCAGAACGTGTCGGGCCAGTGGTCGTCGAGGGCGTGGGCGGTGGTGAGCAAGGGACGCGGCATCGCCGCGCGCAATGCCCGCACGGCCGGCTGGAAACGGAACTTGAATCCCGTCATCGCCAGCACGCCCGCACCTTCGACCGCGGCGACGATGCGGTCGCAGTCGGCCGTCGTGATCGCGAGCGGCTTCTCGATGAAGAGATGCCGCCCCGCCTCCGCAGCCCGCACGGCCAGCTGCGCATGACTGTCGTGATGCGTGGCGATGTACACGACGGTGATGGATTCGTCGGCGAGCACGGGTGCGAGCTCATCGCAGACCAGCGCGTCGGATGCACCGAACTGTGCGCGCAGCTGCTCCGCGCGCGTGAGGTCTGTGTCGCAGAACGCCGTGATGCGCGCACAGCCGAGCGCGGCGATCGCGCGCGCGTGCACCTCGCCGTAACTGCCGCAGCCGATGAGCGCGACATGCCGCATGAAACCTCCGGAGTGGTGGTTACGATTCCTTCGTGACGCCGGGACCGCCGAGCGCACTGCGTCCGCCGGTCAGCCGCGCGACCTGGATCTGCGTCGAGATGCGCTCCTTGAGCGCGCCGACATGGGAGATCACGCCAATGAGCGTGCCGTCCTGATGCAGCCCCGCGAGCGTTTGCAGCGCCGTGTCGAGCGCCTCGTCGTCGAGCGTCCCAAATCCCTCGTCGAGAAACAGCGACTCCACGCGCACGCGCCGCCCCGCCATGCGCGCGAGCCCGAGCGCGAGCGCGAGACTCACGATGAAGCTCTCGCCGCCGCTCAGGTTGCGCGTGCTGCGGCGATCGCCGCCCTGCCAGGCGTCAATCACATCCAGTTCGAGTCCCGACACCGTGCCCTGTACGAGCACGTAGCGGTCGGTCATCTCGCGCAGCCGCCGGTTCGCATGCCCGATCATCAGCTCGAAGGTGAGACTCTGCACGAACACGCGGTAGCGCTTCCCGTCCGCACTCCCGATCAGTCCGTGCAGCGCATCCCACCGCTCGTAGTCGCGCTGCTTTCGAACGAGCGCCGCGACGAGCTGCGCGCGTCGCTCCCGCACCCGCTCCTGCTCCGCCAGTGCGACGCGCGCCAGCGTCAGTTCCTCGCGCAGTTCGGTCGTGCGTGCCATGAGCGTCGTCTGCTCGTCGATGAGGATTTCTCTCGGGACTTCCGTTCGCGCGGATGCACGCGCCTCGGCCAGGCGTTGATGCGCATCGCGTGCCCGCGTCTCGGCCGTGCCCAGCGCTCGCTCCACTGCGGAAACCTCCGCGTCGAGTGCCCTGCGCTCCTGCTCCGGCATCCGCGCTGCCGTGAACGCGGACTCGGACGTGAAGTCCGCTGCCTGCAACTGCGCGGTGAATGCGGACTCCGCATCTGCCAGCGCCGTGCGCGCGGATGCCAGCTCGGCCTCGAACCGGGCGAGATCGCGGGCAACGGAGTCGCGGGCGGATTCCGCGGCGGCTTGTGCGGCACGTGCCGCAGTGAGTGCTTCCGATGCCGTGTCGGCATCCCGTGCGAGACGCGCCTCTTCGTCGTCGACCACACGCGCGCCGAAGAGCTCCGCGCGCTCGCTGCGCGCAGTTGCAGTCGTGCCGTCGAGTGCGAGCAGATCCGCGTGCGAACGCTGCAGTTCCGCACGCTGCGCCTCGAGTGCATCCATCTGTGTTCGGACGGCGGCAATGCCCGCCTGCGCAGTGCGTGCGGATTCGAGTCTGCGCTTCACATCCTTCAGTTCCTTCGCCGCACGTTCGAGCTCCTCGATCGCACCGGGCTGCCGCGGGATGTCGTGATCGACGAAGGGATGTGCGGTGGAGCCGCAGAGGGGACACGGCGCATCACGCTCGAGCTCGGCGCGGAGCTGCTCCAGATCGCTGATGCGCTTCTCGAAGAGTACGGTGCGACGCAACAGGTCCTCTTCCCTTTCGAGCAGTTCGAGGCGCGCCTCGTCGAGGGGAATCTCCCGATCCAGCTGCGCCTGCCGCTCCTCGAGCATGGGACGCGCGGCCTCGCTGGTCCGATCGATCTCCGCGACGAACGTCGCCGTCTCTTCGCGCACATCACTGGCGCCGGCATCCGCAGCCTGCGCATTCGCCGCACCGCGCGCGGCGGAGCGATCGGCAAAGATCGTCCGCATCGCCGCGACCCACGCATCGCGTACCGTGCGCGCCACGCGCAGATCGCGCGCGAGCACCTGCGCCGCATCACGGATGCGCGCATCGCGTGCAGCCAGATCCGCATCGAGCGCACGCACGCGCATGAACATGGGACGCGCCTGCTCGCGTGCCTCCCGTGCGGCGCTGTCGATCGCCACCGCGGCGTCGACCGCACTCGCGGCGCGGGTGGCTTCCTCTGTGCGCGCGGGAAGTGCCGCCACGGCCGTGGCGTGCCCGTCGCCTGCGCGCTGCACGGCGCTGCGGCGAGACGCGACATCGCGCCACGCGCCTTCCAGTTCCAACGCCTGTCGTGCTGCCGCGAGTCGTGTGCGGTCGCCGTTACGCGCTGCATGCGCTTCCCGCGCGGAGACGAGCTCGGTATCGCGCTCGGTGACCTCGCGCATAAGACGCGTGATGCCGTCGAGCCAGTCGATCAGACCGCCCAGCTCCTTCGCGCGCAGCTCTGCTGCGGACAGATCGGTCTCGACCTCGGATGCGCGCGTGCGTAGCGCTGCCTCGTCGTCGGCCGACAGCGACACGAGCGCGTCGAGCTCGCGCGTGAGCGTCGTCCGTGCCGCATCCTCGTCGCGGCGGCGTTCGTGCACGAGCATGCCGATGCGGCTGTAGATCTCCGTGCCGGTGATCTGCTCGAGTATCGGCGCGCGCTCGTCGGGGGGCGCGTCGAGAAAGGCCGCGAAACTGCCCTGCGCCAACAGCATCGAGCGCGTGAAGCGTGTGAAGTCCATGCCCGTCTCGGCGTCGATGCGTGCGGCCACGTACGCGATCTTGTTCTCGAGCACCTCACCGGTCAGCGCGTCGGAGATTTCATGCCGCGGCTGCTGCAGCTCGCCGGTGTGCCGGTTGCGCGCGCGGTGCTGGCTCCACGTGCAGCGGAAGCGTCCCGCCCCCGTTGCGAACTCGACTTCGGCGGAGCATTCGCCTGTGCCGCGGGACATGATTTCATTCGTGGACTTGGTCACCTTGTCCAGCCGTGGCGTCCGCCCGTACAGCGCCAGACAGATCGCGTCGAGGATCGTCGACTTGCCGGCGCCCGTGGGACCCGTGATCGCGAAGATGCCGTTGGCCGCATACTCCGGATGCGTAAAGTCGATGTGCCACGCGCCCGCAAGCGAGTTCAGGTTCTTGAACCGCACCGAGAGAATCCGCATCTACTCCTCCCCTTCGTCCATTTCGTGTAGCGCTGTGAGCGCCTCACAGTACGTCGCGGTCAGCTCCGCGCGCTGCGCCTCGTCGACGTTCCGCGCGGCGAGCAGCCGCGCGAACACCGTCAGTTCGTCGAGCGCATCGAGTGTCTCGCCATCGCTCCCGCGCAGCTGCAGCGCGCGCATGGCGGGCACATCCTGCGCGCGCAGCACCTCGAGCTTCGTCTCCGACACACGTTCGAGCACGCGATCCTGCAGATCGCCGAGCGCCTCCGCGCCCTCGTGCACGACCTCGAGCATGACAGGCTCGTCGGATGCGGCCAGTGCGTCGAGCTGCTCGACGATCTCCTGCCACGACCCCCGCACCCGCGCCATCCTGCGGAAGCATGGCACGCCGAGCCGCCGCACGCTGCAGGCATGTTGCATTTCTGCGACACCCTCCCCCCCCAGCTCGACGATGCAGACGCTCTTCTCCTGCCCCACTTCCCCGAACCCCATCGCGATCGGCGAACCGCTGTAGCGGATCGTCGTGGCGCCAGACACATCCTGTGGCACGTGCAGGTGACCGAGCGCGACGTAGGCGGCCTCGCTGCCGAACACGTCGGAGGGCGCGTGCGAGAGGCTTCCGATGGAAAGGTCGCGCACTCCATCGCCCTCGACCGTACGTCCCCCGGCCGTGAAGAGATGTCCCGTCACCACGATGGGCAGCGGCATCCCGCATCCGATCCTCACCTCGCGCGCCGCATCGAGCACCGCGGCGTAGTGCGCACGCAATCCCTCGAGCAGCTTGTGATCCTTGTCGTCGGTGCTCTCGCCCGCCTCGACCGTGCGCAGGTCGCGGTCCCGCAGATACGGCACCGCACACACGATGAGCGCGGGCGCATCGTCGGCATCACGCAGCACGAGCACCTCGTCGCGCAGATCCGCAGGGGGAGCGCCGATCACGTGCACGTCGAGCGCGCGCAGCAGTGCGGCGGGCGCGTCCAGCAGGGATGGCGAATCGTGGTTGCCTGCCACGACGACCACGTGGCGGCAGTGCGACTGCGCGGCCTTCCAGAGGAAGCGGTAGTAGAGATTCTGTGCACGGGTTCCGGGCGTGCTCGTGTCGAAGATGTCGCCCGCGACGATGAGCACGTCGATGCGCTCGTCGTCGAGCGTCGCGGCGAGCCAGTCGAGAAAGGCCGCGAACTCGTCGTGCCGCTGGCGACCGTGCAGGGTGCGGCCGAGATGCCAGTCCGATGTGTGCAGGATTCTCATGGGGTGGTCATATCAATCCCGTGGCAGTGCGGCGAACTGCTCGCGCAGTGCGGGATACAGCGCGGTGTAGCGCGCGTACATCCGTTCGTAGACGGACCGGTCCGCACCGGGTGCGACAGGCTCGCCCGTGCGCACGACGCGGCGCACGGCCTCGTCGACGCTCGCGAACACGCCGGCGCCGGTGCCTGCGAGCAGCGCCGCGCCGAAGGCCGCGCCCTCGGCCACGTTCACTCCCGCGACAGGTGCGCCAAACACGTCGGCCATGAGCTGCCGCCAGAGCGCGCTGCGTGCGCCGCCCCCACTGATGCGCAGGGTGTCGGGTCGGATGCCGAGCGCGTGCACGAGTTCGAGGCTGTCGCGCAGTCCGAAGGTGATGCCCTCGATCACGGCGCGCAGCAGATGCGAGCGGGTATGGCGCGCGGTGAGGCCAAAGAAGACGCCTCGGGCGAAGGGATCGGGGTGGGGACAGCGTTCGCCAGTCAGATACGGAAGGAAGAGCAGGGATTCGCAGCCGGCTGGAATCTTCGCGGCCTCTTCCATCATGACCTCGTAGGTGTCTCGATCCTGCATCCGCGCGAGGGTCTGCTCGCGTTCGCAGAACTCGTCGCGAAACCAGCGGAGGCTTCCCCCGGCCGAGAGCATCACCCCCATGACATGCCAGGTGCCGGGGGCGGCATGACAGTAGGCATGCACGCGCCCGGCGGTGTCGGGACGGTACTCCTCCATCCCCGCAAACACGACGCCCGAGGTGCCGATCGTGACGGAGACGCCTCCTGCGAGCACGCCGCATCCCACGGCCTCGGCGGCCTGGTCGCCCGCACCACCGACGACGGGCGTGCCGTTCGCGAGTCCGCTTGCGCGCGCGCCCTCGACGGAGACGTAGGCGCTGACCTCGGTGCTCTCGGTAACGTCGGGCATCCACGCAGCGGGAATCTCGAGGGCACCCAGCAGGTCGGTGCTCCAGCGGCGGGCGCCGACATCGAAGAGCGAGGTGCCGCTCGCGTCGCTCACGTCGCCGAAGTACGTGCCGGTGAGACGGAAGCGGATGTAGTCCTTCGGCAGCAGCACGTGCGCGATGCGCGCGGCGAGGTCGGGCTCGTGGCGGCGCATCCAGAGGATCTTGGGTGCGGTGAAGCTGGGCAGCACGGGCTTGCCGGTGATGCGCAGCAGAGTGTCGCGGCCGATGCGCGCCTCGATGGCGGCGCATTCGTCGGCCGTGCGCTGGTCGTTCCAGAGGATGCAGGGTCTAATGACCTCGCCTGCCGCGTCGAGGACGACAAGGCCGTGCATCTGGCCGGAGAGTCCCACGCACGCGATGGAAGCGGGATCGGCGCCGGCGCTTTCGAGCACGAGGCCGATGGCGGTGCAGACGCCGCGCCACCAGTCGTCGGGATCCTGTTCGCTCCAGAGGGGACGCGGGGTGCTGATCGGATAGGCGCTGGTAGCGCTGGCGACGAGTGCGCCGTGCTCGTCGAGCAGCATGGCCTTCGCGCCGCTGGTGCCGAGGTCGATGCCGAGCAGGAGTGGGGTCATGGTCACTCGTGGAGGCTGCAGATGGTTGGAATCAGGGACGCGAACGCGGCATGGGTTCGCGCGTGTCGGCGAGCAGGTCGGGTCCCTTCGTCGCAGCGACCGCGAGTTCGTCGCAGCGCTCGTTGAGGGGATCGCCGGCGTGGCCGCGGGTCCAGTGGAACGTGACGCGGTGCGTGCGCAGCAGTTCGAGGAGCGTGGCCCAGAGATCGGGATTCAGGGCGGGATCCTTCTTGTTGCGCATCCAGTTGTTGCGGCGCCAGCGTTCGGCCCAGCCCTGGTCGATCGCGTCGACGATGTAGCGGGAGTCGGTGTAGAGGTCGACGGTGCAGGGTTCCTTCAGTGCGCGGAGGGCGGCGATCACGCCGCGCAGTTCCATGCGGTTGTTGGTCGTGCTCTTGTAGCCGGCGGAGAGTTCCTTTGCCGTGCCGTTGAACATGAGGATGGCGCCGTAGCCGCCGGGACCCGGGTTGCCCGAGCAGGCGCCGTCGGTGTAGATGGTGACCGTCTTGCGGTCTGCGTGCGTGTGCGTGTCAGCTGCCATGAAATCGAGAGAATGGAATCGCGATGATGAACCCGAAATCTACACAATCCCCCATCATCTCCACACGCCGCCGGCGGGTGCGCGGATCGGTATCAGTGATGCAGAATGAAGCGCGCGCGTTCTGCTCGCAGCATGTCGTATGTATTCATGAAACGAATCCCGAGGCCGATGCATGCATTCGGAATCTTGACCCTTCGGCGTGATTCAGAGGGAGTCTCGTGCGTGACTACAACATAGCCATCGGCGAGCGCATGGGCAATGAGATAGAAGTCTGCGACCTGCAGAAAGGTGCTGATCGCGGCAGGCTCGTATTGCTGCTGTGACACCCAGGTGCTGACAGCGCCGAAGTGAGAAGCCACGTGACTGTCTGTCCGTCGAATGAGTCCATTCCCATGCAGGCGAAGCCAATCTGACAGTTCGTCGTCACCTGCAGTAATCTCGTCTCCTACCTTGTCGATGCTGAACACGCGTCCGGTTGCGTTGCTCGCGATGAGCCAATCCCAGAATGCCGGGCAGAACTCGAACCCATAGTGCAGATTCTTCGCCTGAATGAAGACGTTCGCATCGAGCAAATACATTACGGCATCACCCCCAGTTCACGTGCTGCTTGATAAATCGTTCGTGGGGAACGTACGCCGAGCATGCGAAACGCATCCTGAAAGAGTGTGTGTCCCTCGAGCGTACTCGAGAGCATCGCGCGCGCGAATCGTTTGCCGGTGCGCATCCCGAGTGTTCGGTAGAAATCACCCCCTCCGGATTCCCCCGATTGAACTGCACGGAATCGTGTCACTTCCACTTCGTGAAGGGTCCACAAGGTCTGCTCATCGATCCGACCTGCATCATGCAATCGTCGCAGCACGACGAGCGTACTGACCTTGAACATTCGCGCGAGCCTCTGCAACTCGACGGTCACTTGTTCATGAGAACGGTATTCAGCGTTCACAGCGGCCACTGGTGCAAGAATCTCAGCTGCAACGGCATTGCACCATCGTTCCGTGTGCAGACGAGGCACACGACCGGCAGTCACATCGAACACGCCGCTTTCCCCAACCCACACGTGTACGAGTTCATGTGCAAGAGTGAACATCTGCGCGGCCTTGCTGTCTGCCGCATTGATGAAGACCAATGGGGCGCTGCTGTCAGCAAGCGCGAAACCCCGGAACTCGGCGACGGACAGTTTCCGATGACTGTTGCTTCCGACAATCGAGCTTGCCATCACGAGCACACCCAGCTCCTCGGCACGCACCATCATCTGACGAAGTGCATCTGTCCACGTCGGGAGCGCAGCACGATCTTCGATCGTCAGGTCAAGTGCTGACCGTATTGCGGCCGCAACAGAGAATACGTCTCCGTGCGGTTGAATACTCCCAACAAACCCCGGGTTTGGCAGACCATGCTGACGTGCATATTCGCGGAACCAGTCTTGTCGTTGCTGGCAGAGATACACTGTCTCGAGGAGGTCCGGACTGGGACGCATCGTGTCGCGATCGGATTGCGTGCGGTAATCTGCGATCGGAAGGCTCTCATTCGGCGGTACCGGAAGAAACAAGTATCCGATGGGAACGTGCACTGCATGTGCATACTGTTCGAGCTGGCGAAGCGTTGGAAGAATCGCGCCCGCCTCCCAGTCGGCAAGTTTTGGAAACCGTGCGAAGAGAACATGCATGTCGAGCCCGGAGCGCTCTCGCGCCCATATGAGCATGGTTGGATTGACGGGTATCCGGTTCATGGGAATCGCGATAATATACGCACGACTTCAGCTCATCGAACATCCAACTCGTCGACGAACATGAATCCCTCGTAACGCTCGCCTTCGTGACGCCACGATGACGAGATTCTTGCTCAACAGGCGGCGGGGTGCACAGGATCACCTGCCGACAATGTAGGAGTAGGAGATCATGACGAGGACGTGTCTCTCCATCGTCTCATCGTAGGTGATCCACGGAGGAAGTCCCAGATCGTACCCGATGGTCTTGAGAAAGGGCACGCGGCATGTCACTTCAACGAGGGAGGAGCCTGCTCCGTATCCGATGCCCGCAACGGTGTTGAAGCCTCGCATCCAGTTCTTCGTTTTCAGATATGTCCGATGCCCGATTTCCTCCACATCATCCAATAGCTTGAGAAATCCGACACCCGCGAGAAGGTACCAGGGTGCAGGCTCCGACATCAGAACCGCGTCGAGGAGCACGCGTCCATGTTCAAACAGGCATGGGCGCACGAGATTGCGCCGCCGCAGGTCGAAAGACCAGCAGGCAGCAAACAACCACTACATGCACTGCAACATGTCGACAGATCTTCACAGCGAACCTCCGTCATGCAGGATGTGCACGCCCCGCCCTACTCCACCGGTGCGTAGATGACGTGCACGGCGGGACTCTCTTCGCCGTCGGGGGTGATGTTGGTCATGTCGAGCACGAGCGAGTTGTCGGCTTCGCGCCGCAGCGTGATGCGCCAGCCCCAGTCGGGTCCCTCGGGCGCGGGATAGCTGCCGCTGACGGCGAACCCGGCTTCCTCAGTGTAGGTGCCGGCAAACTGCATGATCGAGGCGCTCTGATGCCACGAATCCACCCACGCGCAGGTCGCCGCACCGTTCTCGGCGGCACAGAAGAGAAGGATCCCCTCGTTGGCCTTGCCGTCATGACTCCACGTGTAGCGCAGCTCGAAGGCCGCACCGCCGGCCACGACCTCGCCGGTGCTCGTC
The DNA here is from genome assembly GCA_023432805.1 of Bacteroidota bacterium. Taxonomy (GTDB): domain Bacteria; phylum Bacteroidota; class Ignavibacteria; order SZUA-365; family SZUA-365; genus JAEYUG01. The sequence goes on from JAEYUG010000008.1 coordinate 51,439, forward strand.
CCGTCACTGATGAATTCCGGATCGGGCAGGAAGAAGAGAAACAGGTGATTGCGTCCGGCGCGTCGGCCGGACCACGATGTGAAGCGCTCTTTCATGCGGGGTCTCCTGAAGGGGATGTGGATGCACCGAACCGGTAAGATTGCTTACCGGTTCGGCATGGAAGTGGTCGCATATGTTACCGGGTGATCGTCGATCAGACGAGCGGTGCGAGCGGGGGAAGCCGGTCGGGCCGCGCCGCCCGGGCGCGCACGAGATAGGCCTCGAGCCATCCGCGGGCGCTGTCGGGATGCGAGGTCGCGTGCATGATCGACGCGTGATCGAGCTCGTTGACGCGGTCGCAGGCGGCACGGATCGCATCGATGTTGATGCGGATCGCGGTCTCCACGGGCATGCGCTCGGGATTGATGTCGATGCCCATGTATCCCGCGTAGCCGTACATCTTCAGCGCGTAGCAGAGCGCCTCGAACTGCTCGGGCGAGACCGCGCCGATGTTGAGATCCTGATCGTAGTTGCCGAGCGGCTGGCTGTTGACGTGCATGTGCGCGAGGCGCGCCTCCGCAAGCGGCCAGCTGTAGGCGGTGGGGAGATCCTCATAGCCCATGAGCACGTGGCCGATTTCGGGATTCATGCAGGCGAGCGCATGTCCCTCGTCGAGTAGCGCGCGGTTGGCGGGCTCGCGCAGGCGCTCTTCGACCATCCGGCAGAGCAGCACGCCCTCGGGCGTCGTGCCGAAGAGGATGTGTCCGCGCGGTTCGTAGGGCTTCGGTTCGAAGGCGATGCGCACGCCGGGAACGGCATCCATCGCGGCGGCGAGTCCGTCGACGAAGCGGTCGCGCATGGCGACCATGTCCACGCCGAAGGAGAGCTCATAGCCGTCGATGCCCGGCCAGACGACCGCGAAGTCGGTGTCGAATTCCCGGTTCATCTCGAGCGCGCGGCGCGTGAGCGCGATGGCCTCGTCGCGCGTGCGTGGGTTGGCGTTGGAGAGCGAACCCCACTCGAATTCCTTCGCGCGGAAGAGCAGCGGAATGATGGTGAGGATGCGGATGCAGGTGTCGCGTGAGAAGCTGCGCCATAGCTCGGCATTGTCTTCGTTGATCTCGTTCGGGTAGTGGGCTTCGATGCCGGCGAGTCCGTCGGAAGCCAGCCGGGCCGCGACCTCGAGCCGCGCCTCTATGGCCATGGGGTCGGCATACCGCGAATGGAAGCGACTGTCGGGCGGCGTGAAGTACCAGATGCCCGCCGAGATCTTCGGAGCGAGCGTGAACGCGTGCAGGTGTGCGACCAGCTCGACGGGCGAGCGCCGCTGTGCCTGCATCCTCAAATCGACAAGAGCCATGCATGTTCCTTGTTGTGGTGACGGATCGCAACGGACGGACGGGGGCGTCCGTCCTCCTGGACGGACGGGGGCGTCCGTCCTCCTAATGCTGTACGCGCACGAGTGCGCTGCGACGCGCAGGGCCTGCGGTGACGCTGCACAGATACACGCCGCTCGGCAGCGACGCGGCATCGAACTGCAGTTCATGGCGTCCCGCACCACGGCGTCCCTCGTCGAGCACGGCCACCTCGCGGCCGAGCAGATCCGACAGGGCCACGCGCACGGAGGCTTCCGATGGGAGATGGTAGGTGACGCGGGCGCCGGCGGACACGGGCTGTGGCACGATGCCGAGGTCGAGCACCGCGGCCGGGGCATCCCTTCCCTCCACCGCCACGAGACGCGGCACGGGCGCGACCACGAGCTGCGTGCAGACGGTCGCGGCCTCCGTGTTGACGCCCTGCATCAGGGCGCAGATCTGCGCCGTGCGCCAGACCGAGTCGGGACGCGCACGCACGTGCAGCGTCATCACGAGGGAATCGCCCGCCGCGATTGTGTACCCGCTCACGCTGGCGATCGAATCGTCGACGACTATCCACTGCGGAAGCGCCGGCTCGAATCGGACATCGAGCGCCGCGAAGGGAGCGGGATTGCGTGCGACCATGCGCAGGGGAAAGACGGTGTAGGATCCGTTCGGCGACGGACTCCCCTCATAATCAGCGATCGACGGTAGATAGCGCAGCGTGTCATGAGGGATGGTGCCGACCGAGAGATCCGCGCGGAGCGGTGCGGGCATGCCCTGCACGCGCAGCGGAAGCATCAGGTTGGCGTTGGCGCTGCTGCTGTCGTCGCGGAGCGTGACGCGCAGAATCAACACGGTGTCGCGCGGCTGCTCGTAGAGGCGCAGCAACCACGAGACGGTGTCGCGCTGACCCGCGGCGAGCGGCGTCGCCCATACGAGCTGCGTGGCCGTGTAGCCGCGTTCGAGCGTCATGCTCGACGAGGACTCCAGTGTGGCGGTGACATGCCGGGCGGGAGCAGGACCCGCCTCCACGATGGCATCGAGGCGCACGACGTTGTAGCCCCCATAGACGCTCGGACGTCCCCCCGTGCGCCAGTGCGTGGTGTCCCACGGTACGGGATCCACATCGGCGACGAGCACACCCGCGAGCGCGGGCTTCGGTCTCGGTGGCACGACGACGGTGACCTCGCGCGTGATCGGCGGGAACTGCACCGAGCGCATGGTGCAGGTGAGCACGACACGCCGATACGTGGTGCCTTGCTCGGTGCTGATGTTCCAGACCTTCTCATCCGATGTCGCGCCCGGCGCGAGCGCGGTCGTCATCAGCTGCGCGGCCGGTGCGAGCACCGTGTCAGGGGAGCCGGTCGTCACCTCGATGCGCACGCTGTCGAGCGCGGTGCTGCTGCCGTTGCGCACGGCGACGCGCAGGGAGAAGGGATCAGGGGTGCTCAATCCCGTGGTGGAATCGATGCCCAGCGTGTCGCGCTCGGGTGTGGCGATGATCGACACGTCGAGGGCGTCGAAGGCCCACATGCGTCCGACCGAGTACGAGGCGATCACGTAAAGCACGCCGTCGGGCGAGTAGCTGATGGACTGGGGACGGTCGAAGGTCGAAGGGATGATGCGCCAGGTGTCGCCGTGGTCGGTGGACATCCGCACGCCGCTGTGATGGCAGATGAAGATGGTGCCGTCGTCGGCGATGTCGATGCCGGTCACGGAGCCGAGGCCGTGGACCCAGCCATCCGGCGGGAAGAGTGCGGTCCACCCCGTGTCGGACGTGCGGCGCCGATAGACCTGTCCCGTCCATGGCGGGAGGGCCCCGCTCAGATCCTCGCACCAGAAGAGGGTGCCGTCGCGGTCGACAGTGACGGATCCGTAGGGATTCCGATCGGGGATCGGGCGGCCGAGCGCCACCCAGCTGCCGCCGCCGTCGGTCGAGGTGTATGCGCCGGCCGGACCCGTGGCGTAGAGCCGTCCCTGGTCGTCGGCACGGAGCGTGGCGAGCTGCAGCGTGGTCGGGGCATCCCCCACCGCCTGCCATGTCGCGCCCTCGTCGCTTGAGCGGTAGAGGGAGTCCCCCTGCGCGCAGGCGAACAGGGTGCCGTCGCCGGTGCGTGCGATCGCGAGCGTGGTGAGCGAGCGCAGCGGGGGCGTGATGCGCGTGGTGGCGCCGAGGGGATCCACGCGCCAGATGCCCGCGCCGTTGGCGGCGGCGTAGACCTGCCGCGTGCCCGCGCGCACGAGCGAACTGATGAGCGAGGCGGGTACGAGGTCGCGCCGCTGGGTCCACGTGCGGCCGGCATCCTGCGTCGTGAAGACGCCCGCGCCGCGCGTGCCGGCGATCACGACGCCGTTCGCGAAGGCGACGAGCGTGCGCGGCAGGTTGTTGGCGCCGTAGCCGTTGCTGTGCACGACATCGAGCGGGAGGATGCGGTCGGCACGTTCCCAGACGAAGCCGCCGCGGCTGCGGTAGAGTCCATGCGCCACCGAGCCCGCGAAGAACGTGCCGTCGGAGCGGTGGGCGAGTGCGACGATCATCGAGCGTTCGGCGCCGAGTGCGCTGAAGCCGTCGAAGGCATCCTGCCAGGTGGCGCCGCCGTCCGACGAAATGCGCACGCCGCCGCCGTTCTCCTCCATGCGCGTGTTCTCGAGTCCGATCAGCAGCATCGTGCCGTCGGATGTCATCGCCGCGATGCGGTTGTCGCCGTTCGGGCGTCCGGTCGGCAGCACGCGCGACCATGTCGCACCGTTGTCGGTGGAGCGTTCGATCCACGTCGTGTGCTGGTAGCGGACGACGAGCGTGCCGTTTGCGAGGCGCACGAGCTGCGCGATGCGGTCAGTGGTCGAGAGCAGGCGCGTCCATGTGACACCGCGGTTATTGGTCACGTGCACGCCGTACAGATCGGCCACGTAGATCGCATTGCCGGCGGCGAGCACCGTCTGCACATCGCTGGTGAAGGTCGCGAAGTGGTGAAGGACGTCGGCGTCGGGTGACGATGTCCAGACATCATAGCCACGTGCGAGCAACAGGTTGCGGTTCGCCTCGAAGGCAACGCAGCGGAGTCCCTCGCCTACGAGTGCAGTCCCCGACCAGGTCAGGCCTTTGTTGGAGGAAAGGAACATCCCGTGCTTCTGCGTGCCGGCGTACAGGACTCCACCTTCGCTCATCGCGAGCAGGGTGCACTTCGCATCATTCGGGGGAAGCGGTCTGGGAATCCACGACGTGCCGTCGTCGGAGGAATACCAGACGAGCCGGTCTCCTGCGGAAGTGAACACGTCGCGACCGGCACCACCGGTGATGGTTCGAATGTCGATGGTCGGGACGCCGCCGGCGTCCTCCCAGAACGACTGCGCGGCACATGTCGAGGCCAGCAGCAGGATTACGGCAGCACAACGCAGAATCATGCGATTCATGGCAACACCTCCAATGACGGCTGATCCTTAAAACTACGCAACATATGCGAAAGAAAGGAGGGTGGACGTCCTCGTCCACCGACCTTTCTTTTCGTCCACCGAACTGTCTCACATTCATCGCTTCAGCAGCGCCGGGTCGGGACGGGTGCCGCTGCGCAGGGCGCGCAGGGCCGAGAGGCTTCCGATGTCGGTGGCGAGATGCACCTCGAGCATGAGCCATGCCCGCACCGCGCGCACATCCACACGGATGTGATCCCCCACACGCAGAGTGTCGCATCCCCCCGCCACATGCATCGCGCCCACACTCGCTCCCTCGCGAAAGAATATCCACTCGCCCTCGAACACGAGCGTGTCGAGCGTCGCCGGCACGTGCAGTTTCGCACGCTGCACCGGGGCGTCCGGCGGCACGTCCCATTCAACGAGCAGGCGGTTGGCCCGCTGCCAGGTTCGCTCAAACGGACTCCCCCCCTCCCACTTCGCGGGATCCGCATACGAGGGCTTCGCGCCCACGACCTGCGAGAGCAGCGTCTTCGGCTCCTCCGGAAAGAAGGCCGCCAGCTCGTCGGCGCTCCAGTATGGCACGCCGCCGAAGATGGAGGCGTTCTCGTCGGGTGTAGCCATCACGAGCGACCAGGTGTGCTGCTGGATCGGCGAGACGATGCCGCTGTCGAGCGACCCAAGCACGAAGGCGCGCGTGGCGAAGAGCGTCTTCATCGCCGTGCGCCGCTGGCCGTCGTCGCGCCGCAGCACGGGACGCGACCACACGCGCGTGCGCAGCTCGTAGGGCTGCCGCCGGTCGAGCGCGCGGCGCAGCACCGCGTCGGAGGGACGCCACGTCGAGAGCGCCGCAAGCACCTCGGCCTGCGTGCGCGAGGCGCCGTCCGCACCGAAGTACAGCCACGCCATTCCGGATGCCGGACTCCGTTTCGGCCGCAGCAGCGTCGCGTCGGTCGCGCGCGCCTGCGCCCCGCCGTACATGCCGTCCACCTGCGCCGCCGCGAAATCCCCCACGATGCGGTCGAGTGCCCGTCCCGCCTCCGCCCGCATCGCACTGTCGCACGCGAAATCGTGCACCAGCAGCAGCGGCGCCATGTACACCGGCATGTAGACCGGCGAGTCGAACTCCGACAGTCCCTCGCGCGCCGTCTTCGCGAACCACCAGCGCAGGTACTCCTCCGCATCGCGACCGGCAGACACAAGCGGAATCCCGGCGGGATACGCCACGTCGCGGTCGGGATGCCGCTCGGTCTCGAGCAGGATCGACGCATAGTACATCAGCCAGTGATTCTCCGTGTCCCCGCGGTACGGCGTGTAGCTGCGCCATGCCAGGTCGATCGCCGAATCGATCTCCCTCGGCAGCCCCTTGCCCGCATGCAGTGCGAGCGCCGTCACGTTCACCATCCAGAACACGTCGCCCGAGGGATCCGAGAGCAGTCGCAGCGCATTCTCGCGCGTGCGCGCCGTGGCCGTGCCGTTGCGGAACTGCACCGCGC